>NZ_JAJAFX010000145.1:0-2345 GCF_025384845.1 Photorhabdus temperata
GCCGGTGAGATAACCATTGACGGGGTTTTCTCCTGATGGAACGGGCACAGCAGCACGTAATCTTTGCCGCGTTTAAAGAGCTGTCGCCCCTGTTGCTCCACCACGGCGACTAAGGAGACGGCGGCTTTCAGGTGCTGTAATTCTGCTTCCGGGATGCGTGCCATAAGTTTGTTCCTTTGAAACCTTGTCAAGACCACTAATATGTTTTATTATGGCACATATATATGTACTATCGTCAAGTGGATATTAATCAAGGGGGTAAAATCATGAGTCACTCGGTTTACTGGTGCTTATCTATGCCCTTATCTGAACGACTCATTGCTTTACGTAAGCAACGTAGCTTATCTCAGCAGGCGATGGCTGATGCTATTGGGATTCATGCTAATAGCTGGAAGAAGTACGAGACAGGGCAGGCTCAGCCTTCCCTCGATGTATTGAAGAAGATCGCGACTTCGCTGAATGTCAGCACGGACTTTTTGTTATTTGATGAACATGAACGTGTGCCAGTTGATGAACTGTCCTTGCAGTTTGAAGCCATCAGCCAGCTTCCTGATGATGAACAGAGTATTGTTCGTGAAGTGCTGGAGAGTTTAATTATCAAGTATCAGTCCCGACGTTGGGATTCAGCCAGACAGGCAGCGAAGAAGAAAGAAGAGTAACGAATAAAGCTAACGCGGATTGCCAGTGCGCCAACACTGACAACCCGCTCACCACAGCAACTAATAGGAGTAGTCACTATGGCTAAGGCGCATTCTAAAGCAGAAGCGGCAGTAAATAAAGCTGTGAAAACAGAACGTTATTACACGGTGGGCTATGTGCCGAACGGGAATAAGGTCAACAACGCCACACCGGCGATACATTTGAAGGGGCTGTGGCTGAGACAGGCGGGGTTTAATACTGGCGGCCAGATTACGGTGAAGGTGATGGATGGCTGTCTGGTTCTGATTCCTGACAGTGAAGCCACACAACACTATCAGCAGCAATACCAGCGGCAGCAAAGCCAACTTAATGAGATTAAGCTGCGGATGCGGGAGATGCTGGCTGAATACAACGCGGGCTAAGGGAGAGGATAAAATGAAAGTGGTGATTGAGCATTTGCAGGACATTCAGTTAACCCACATTGAAGCGCTGGCCTTGGCCCAACTGGTTAAACGACTGAACTGGGCGGAGATACGCGCCTGTGCCGTGAATGACGAGGAAGCGTATCAGATTAAGGATGCGATCTCTAAGCTCCAGTCCGCTCTGGCTTACCGTGGGTATTCACCAAGGTAGATCATAAGAAGACCGGAAGATATCGAAGGATCTTCCGGTTTTGATTCGAAATCATTATTGAGTTAAAACATCTAAATCAAAATGTTCTGGTTGGAAACCTCTGTTAACAACAAATTCAAAAAAATCCTCTTTTATTGATTCAATGCTTCCATCCCCTGATGAATCAAAAAAATATACTTCATTTTTATATTGAGTCTTCTCTTTTAAAAAACCGTAATAACCACCAGTTTCATCATCACTAAAAGCAATGAAACCTTGTGGCATTGAGACCATTTCATATTCTTTATTCTTAACAGGTAAATACCACTCACTATTAGGATTAAGAGAGTAAATATTCACGAATGCAAAATACCCGGCATTATAATTATTTGAAAAATAAATATATTCATCTGGTAAAGTTCCTCCTACAAGCAACTCTACTTGTTCTATATCCTCCTTACTTGCCAAATATTCATCTCCTGATAAAAACCAATTTGGTTTGATGCTTTTTACATAATTAACAACTCGTGAGAATTCATGTGTATTCATGTTAGTACCAAAATATTAATCGTAAATTAGATGAGGATATATTTGCTCTGCACCTTGTTCTCTTGCTCTATACCACCAATGTAATTTCCTATCCGCATCTCGCATGGCCGGTGTGACACCCTGATTAAATTTATTTGGATGTAATGCAGTATTGCCTCTATGAACGTTTGGTAAAACTTCATGGATGGCAGAGCCTGGCATTTGATGAGCATGATGTAGATCTGGCGAGCCTAAACCTTTAGGTGTTCTTCCATGCAATCCATTAAATATGTCTTGTTTACTCCAGTCTCCAGATATTCTGACGGGCTTATCATTCACTCCATAACCAAAACCCGTTTTTGTATTAGGTTTACTGAAATTAGATGATTCTCTGGCGGCTTTACTTGCTGCGATATTGTCCAGAACACGTTGTTTGATTACTGGGCATGTTGCCAGCCCCAGAGGATCAACCCATCCGGTGGGATTATGGACATACGCATACGGGTTCGGACCCCCATTTAGCCCGAGCGGATCTTAGGGACTATCCCGACGCCATCATACGGTTG
>NZ_JAJAFX010000146.1:0-2323 GCF_025384845.1 Photorhabdus temperata
CATTAGCCGCGTTGTCCCATCCCATCACCGTGTCAAAGCCCGCGAGGGCACCGCCCATTACCATAGAAGTCAGGGTTGATTTAACGGTATCGCTGCTTCCCATTGCTTTTAAGGTTTTGGACAGGTCACCTTGATTATCTACCAGGGCGACCGCTGCCTGAGAGGCCAGAGCCGCCATGCCGGAAGTCGTTGCGCCGTAAGCCATTGAGCCCACAGTAGCGGCGGTACTGGCGGTTGCCCCCGCTGTCGTCGCCGCTGAACCTGCCGTGCCTGCTGCTGATCCGGCCACCGAAGCCGTTATGCCTGCGCCTGCCGTCACGGTAGCCACGGCAATCGCTATCACCGCCGAAACCACCGGATTCAGGTGTTGGCTTTTATAATCCCAGCGGTCATACGCATCTTTGACTAAGTTCCATTGAACATCCTGACGTTCATTCAGTCCTTTCAGCCAGGCGGTTTCCGGGGTATTACCGAAGATGGAGACAGCATTTTGTAACGATTGACCCTTTTGGGCTTTGATATCCGCGTTGATCCCGTTGGCGGCCTCTACGGTGAGTTTTCCACCGAAATGGATCGCCGGAAGCACCCAGGTATTTTCAATGTAGCCTTTATCACTGTGGGTAATAAAAAAACCTGTGGATTCGGTAATGGTCTGTTCAAATGTGGTATTTTTCACCGCCTTGAAATTCACCTGACCTGTCCGGCTGGTGATGCCGGCATTTTTCTGCGTGTTAATCCGGGCAGCTTCCAGCGTCACATCATCTTTTGCCAGCAGATTAATATTACCGTCGGCGGTAAATTCGGTGACTTTATTCGTGGCGCTCTCTTTTCTCCGGGTTTCTGTCTTAGAGCCAAAAACGGTGCAGGACTGAATGCCCAGGACTTTTTTACAGCTTTTCTTTTTTTCTTCCCATCGATAGGTTTCTTCCATGGCCTGGGCATACAGAAAACCCCCTTGCGCCGCAATATCTATTGCACCTTTCGCCATCAGTTTGGTCGCCTGAAACAGAATACTCCCACCGGAGAGCATCGTCAGATAACCGCCACTGTTTATCTCCGTGCCTTGCGGGGTGTAGCGTTCGGTTCCGCTTCCGCTCGTATGGTTACGCACTGATTCAAAGCGCATATTGCCCCCGCTGGAGAGCATGATGTGACCGGCTGAGTTCAGCGTGCTCCCTTGCGTGGTCAGGAAGCCATTAGCGGCCAGCGTCAGCCCTTTTTCTCCCCGGAGGTCTGTCCCCTGATGACGTTCATCCTGATGTTCCTCCGACGGATGGGCGATAGCGGAATACGGCAATGCCCCCAGTGTCATATTCCGGCCGGCCAGAACGGTTGCCTGATTTTTGGCCTGGAGATTGGCGCCTTGTAAGTGGATATCCCGGGCGGCATTTAATGTGAGATTGTGACCGGCAAGCAGTTGTGTGCGCATTTCTGGACGGCGTTGTGTTCGGAAAGCATTATCATCGTCTTGATTCAGTACACGGGGGGATAAATCGATATCTTGTCCGCCATGCAGACTGATTGATTGACCGGCATTGAGGGTGAGTCCCTGAATTTGCAGGGTGTTACCCGCAGAGATCACTATATCCCCGGCACTTTCCCACCCTCCGACCTGTTTCAGCCGGGATTTATAATCGGCGGGCGATTTGCTGAGTGGCGCGTGGGTGAGCCGGCTTTCATTGCGCACCAGCTGAATATCCCGACCGGCATACAGTCCCAGTTGCGTGTTTTTGGCGACCGCCACGTTTTCCAGGTGAATATTGTTGCCCGCTTTTAGCGTCACTTTTTCACGGGCATTCAGTTGGGAAACGTGCGGTTGGCCGTCACTATCGTAATAGTGAATATCAGGTTCACTGAATCGAATATCGCCCTGGCGGGTAATCAGGTTGATGTCTTTGCCGCCCAACACGGTTTGTGTGGCACTCAGGTTATTAACCGCCAGCAGGGAGAGTGAATGACCGGCCTGGAGGTCGGCATGTTGAAGATGGAGATTATTTTCGGCAATGGCGGAAAAATCCTGTTTTGCCTGAAAACCGCTGTCACCCCGGATATTTTTGGCGTGCAGCACGATGTTATTGGCGGAGACCACGGTGTCGACGCCGTTGTACCCACGCTCCTTAAGCGAGGCATCCCCGATGGGAGATGGGGTGTCAAATGTCATGTCATCGTTGAAGTCCGCGACAAAATTTTCCCCGGCAGAAACCGTGCCTACTACCGCCCCGGACGGATAAAAAGCGGTATTTTCGCCCTGTTTAATCAGGTTGACATAAATCGGTTCAAGCTCCATGTCGGGAAATTGCTTTTTAGCATCGTCTATCGAGTG
>NZ_JAJAFX010000147.1:0-2313 GCF_025384845.1 Photorhabdus temperata
CTGCGGCTCCCCTAAACGGTTAACCTTGCTACAGAATATAAGTCGCTGACCCATTATACAAAAGGTACGCAGTCACCCCTGTTAAACAGAAGCTCCCACTGCTTGTACGTACACGGTTTCAGGTTCTTTTTCACTCCCCTCGCCGGGGTTCTTTTCGCCTTTCCCTCACGGTACTGGTTCACTATCGGTCAGTCAGGAGTATTTAGCCTTGGAGGATGGTCCCCCCGTATTCAGACAGGATACCACGTGTCCCGCCCTACTCGTTGAGTTCACAATGACGCTGTTTTGGTGTACGGGACTCTCACCCTTTACTGTGCGCCTTTCCAGACGCTTCCACTCACACCGCCACTGATGCGGACTCTGGGCTGCTCCCCGTTCGCTCGCCGCTACTGGGGGAATCTCGGTTGATTTCTTTTCCTCGGGGTACTGAGATGTTTCAGTTCCCCCGGTTCGCCTCGTTCGACTATGAATTCATCGAACGATAGTGCAACGGATTGCACTGGGTTTCCCCATTCGGACATCGCCGGCTGTTACGCTTCATATCAGCTTACCGACGCTTTTCGCAGATTAGCACGTCCTTCATCGCCTCTGACTGCCTAGGCATCCACCGTGTACGCTTAGTCGCTTAACCTCACAACCCGAAACTGTCTCGGATTATAGATTGTTGAGAGACTCATCAATAATCCCTCGCGGATATTATTGACGGTTTCAATTTTCAGCTTGTTCCAGATTGTTAAAGAGCCTTTATCGTTAAACCGACTTCATCAAAAATCCGCTTAACGATAACACGACGACGGCTTTCACCCGTCATCACCGCAAGTGGCGTCCCCTAGGGGATTCGAACCCCTGTTACCGCCGTGAAAGGGCGGTGTCCTAGGCCTCTAGACGAAGGGGACACAATGGCCGGCTTCGCAGACGCGTCTTGCTCGACTTTCATCAGACAATCTGTGTGAGCACTGCACTCAACTGCATCTCAGGTAAGGAGGTGATCCAACCGCAGGTTCCCCTACGGTTACCTTGTTACGACTTCACCCCAGTCATGAATCACAAAGTGGTCAGCGCCCTCCAACAGGTTAAGCTACCGACTTCTTTTGCAACCCACTCCCATGGTGTGACGGGCGGTGTGTACAAGGCCCGGGAACGTATTCACCGTAGCATTCTGATCTACGATTACTAGCGATTCCGACTTCATGGAGTCGAGTTGCAGACTCCAATCCGGACTACGACAGACTTTATGTGTTCCGCTTGCTCTCGCGAGGTCGCTTCACTTTGTATCCGCCATTGTAGCACGTGTGTAGCCCTACTCGTAAGGGCCATGATGACTTGACGTCATCCCCACCTTCCTCCGGTTTATCACCGGCAGTCTCCTTTGAGTTCCCGCCATCACGCGCTGGCAACAAAGGATAAGGGTTGCGCTCGTTGCGGGACTTAACCCAACATTTCACAACACGAGCTGACGACAGCCATGCAGCACCTGTCTCAGAGCTCCCGAAGGCACAACCACATCTCTGTGGTCTTCTCTGGATGTCAAGAGTAGGTAAGGTTCTTCGCGTTGCATCGAATTAAACCACATGCTCCACCGCTTGTGCGGGCCCCCGTCAATTCATTTGAGTTTTAACCTTGCGGCCGTACTCCCCAGGCGGTCGATTTAACGCGTTAGCTCCGGAAGCCACTCCTCTAGGGAACAACCTCCAAATCGACATCGTTTACCGCGTGGACTACCAGGGTATCTAATCCTGTTTGCTCCCCACGCTTTCGCACCTGAGCGTCAGTCTTCGTCCAGGGGGCCGCCTTCGCCACCGGTATTCCTCCACATCTCTACGCATTTCACCGCTACACATGGAATTCTACCCCCCTCTACGAGACTCTAGCCAACCAGTCTTAGATGCCGTTCCCAGGTTAAGCCCGGGGATTTCACATCTAACTTAATTGACCGCCTGCGTGCGCTTTACGCCCAGTCATTCCGATTAACGCTTGCACCCTCCGTATTACCGCGGCTGCTGGCACGGAGTTAGCCGGTGCTTCTTCTGCGGGTAACGTCAAAATTCAACCCTGTTCAGGCTAAACCCTTCCTCCCCGCTGAAAGTACTTTACAACCCGAAGGCCTTCTTCATACACGCGGCATGGCTGCATCAGGCTTGCGCCCATTGTGCAATATTCCCCACTGCTGCCTCCCGTAGGAGTCTGGGCCGTGTCTCAGTCCCAGTGTGGCTGGTCATCCTCTCAGACCAGCTAGGGATCGTCGCCTCGGTAGGCCATTACCCTACCGACTAGCTAATCCCATCTGGGTTCATCCGCGGGCGTGAGGCCCTT
>NZ_JAJAFX010000148.1:0-2299 GCF_025384845.1 Photorhabdus temperata
CCTTGTTCTTCCCCTCCGGCCCATGCACGCTACCGTTTCTTTATCTTCATTTGGAGACTGACACCATGAGCCGTAGCCGATATACCCCGGAGCAAAAACAACACCATGTGACCCAATGGCGCCACAGTGACCTGACCCGAAAACAGTATTGCGAACAGCATCAGCTGAGTTTTTCCTCTTTCCGCGACTGGATTGCCGACAGTAACAAAATGCACCAACCTCTCAGCCAGACACTGCCCGCCATCTTGCCGGTTTCTCTCCAGCCTGACGACACGCACACCGTCACCCTGCATACCCCAGACGGGTATGCCATCGCCTGTCCCTTGACGCTGTTGCCTGATGTGATGCAAGTACTGGCCCGATGCTGAAACCGCAACAGCTCTTTCTGGTGCGAGAGCCCGTCGACATGCGCCGGGGCATTGATGCCCTGACCCAACACCTTGAGGGACTGAATTTGCGCTGGCAGGAAGAAGCCGCTTTTGTTTTCTGCAACAAGGCCCGCTCCCGTCTCAAGGTGTTGCGCTGGGACCGACACGGCGTCTGGCTCTGTACCCGCCGTCTGCACCGGGCCCATTTTGTCTGGCCGAAGCAGAGCGAACGTAGCTGGGTGATGACGCCCGCCCAGTTTGACTGGCTCATCCGCGGCATTCACTGGCAACAGGTCGAGGGGGATGACCTGTCCGGCTGGCGAAGTTGATTCTGCCGCCCCGGTCACACTTTTACCGGATAACGGCGGGGAATTATCCGGTACACTGTCGGCATGACGCTCAATGACTTAATGGCGCTGGATGACCCCGGGCGATTTCGGGTGCGGGCACTGGCACTGCTTCAGCAACAACACGACTCTATTCGCCAGCTGGAAGAAGCCCTGAAACAGGCGCACCGTTGGCGTTTTGGCGCGCACAGCGAAACCCTGCCTGCCGGTCCCAAACGCAATCAGTTTGAGGAAGATGCCGATACCGATATCGCGGTGCTGGAAACCCAGCTCTCACGCCTGCATATCAAGGAAGACGCGCCCGCGTCTCATCCTAAACGTCAGCCTTTGCCGACGACTTTACCCCGTGAAGATATCCGGTTGGCGCTGGAGACAGAGAGCTGCCCGGATTGCGGTCATGCCCTGCGCTTTTTACGTGATGAAATCAGTGAGCGACTGGAATACCGTCCGGCCACGTTTATCGTCCGGCGCTATATCAGCCCGCAGTACAGCTGCGCGCGCTGTCAGTGTGTGCATGCTAAAGCCCAGCCCGCCCATCTGATTGAAAAGGGCATTCCAGAGCCGGGGTTGCTGGCTCAGGTGGTGGTCGCCAAATATCGTGACCCCCTTCCGCTCTACCGTCAGCAGCAAATCTATGCCCGCAGTGGTGTAACCCTGGCCCGCAGCACCCTGTCGGACTGGGTGGGGCAGGTGGCTCTGGCGTTGCAACCGTTGGCCAATGCCCTGAAGCAGACACTGCTGACGTCCCCCGTGCTGCATGCCGATGAGACCCCGTTGCCGATACTGGCCCCGGGAAAAGGCCAGACCCAGCGCGCCTATCTGTGGACGTATGTCACCGGCCCCGATACCTCGCCGGCGGGGGTGTACTATGAGCTGCATCCCGGCCGCAGTGGCCGTTATGCGCAGGGGTTCCTGGAGGAATGGGCCGGTGGCTACCTTGTCACGGATGACTACGCCGGCTACAACGCGCTGCATGCCCGGGCGGATATCACCGAAGCGGGTTGCTGGGCCCACGCCCGTCGTAAATTCTTTGACCAATATAAAGCGAGCCAAAGTTCGGTAGCGAAACAGGCGCTGGATGGCATTCGCGACCTGTACAAGCTGGAGCGAAAAATCAAACACCGGCCGCCGGATAAACGGCGTCAGTGGCGGCAGCGTTATGCCCGGCCGTGGCTGAATGAGTTCCGGTCCTGGTTGCAGACGACTCAGGCCCAAACGGCGCCCAACTCCGGGTTACGCAAAGCGATAGATTATACGCTGAAGCGCTGGCCGGCGCTGGTGTGTTATCTGGATGATGGCCGGGTGCCGATAGACAACAACCGGGCGGAGAATGCGGTCCGGGGTGTGGCGCTCGGCCGAAAGAACTGGCTTTTTGCGGGTTCACTGCCCGCGGGGCAACGGGCGGCCATGATAATGAGCCTGTTGGAAACCGCCAGAGCCAACGGACATGAGCCCTGGGTCTGGTTACGTGATGTCCTCAGCCGACTGCCTATCTGGCCGAACAATCGGTTGAATGAGCTGTTGCCCTGGCCTGATAATCCCTTCAGTTAACATCCCATTTTGTTGTTATCTGACAATGCAAGG
>NZ_JAJAFX010000149.1:0-2293 GCF_025384845.1 Photorhabdus temperata
GCTACCGTCAGTTTGATGTGGATAAACAGGGTGTTATCCTCAATAACAGCGCTAACACCACTCAGACGCAACTCGGTGGGATGGTGGCCGGTAACCCCTGGCTCGCCAAAGGGGAAGCGAAAATTATCCTCAATGAAGTCAACAGTCGCGATCCCAGTCACCTCAATGGTTGGATCGAAGTGGCTGGCCGCAAAGCGGAGGTGGTTATCGCTAACCCCTCCGGTATCACCTGCAACGGCTGTGGCTTTATCAACGCGCATCGTACCACGCTGACCACCGGCGAGGCGCTGATGGAACAGGGCCGGTTGAAAGGCTTTGATGTCAATCAGGGGGACGTGCGGATTGACGGGCACGGCATGGACAGCACACAGCAAAGTTACACCGATATTATTGCCCGCTCCGTCGCGATTAACGCCAAATTACATGCGCAGGACCTGAAAGTAACCACCGGGCGCAATATTGTGGATGCTGCGCACCAGCAAATTGAAAAAAAATCGGCTGACAATAAAAAGTCCCCGGAGTTTGCGTTGGATGTGGCGGCACTGGGCGGCATGTATGCCCATAAAATTAGGTTGATAGGCACCGAAGCGGGTGTGGGGGTGCGTAACGCCGGTAACATCGGTGCGACGGCGGGTGAAGTGCATATTACCGCCGATGGGTGGATTGGGAACAGTGGCACCCTCAGCAGCCGTGATGCGTTGCAATTAACCAGTACGGCAAAGATAGACAATCAGGGCAAACTCCTGTCGCAATCGACGGTAACCTTGCAATCCGGCGGACAACTGGACAATAGTGGCCGGGTTGAGGCGCGGGGCGATATCACGGCCAAGGCAGGAACAATACAAAGTGGTCACGGCAGTGTGTGGGCGGCGGGGATAGATGATAAAGGCCGCACCACCCGGCCCGGCTCATTGACCCTGACGGCGCAGCACGTTCAGGCCCAGGGAAAAAATCTGGCGACCGATACGCTAGCCATTCAAAGCCGCCAGATTGACCTGAGCGGTAGCCAGAGCACAGCCAATCAGATTCAACTGACTGCCAGCCAACAGGGGATAAGTACCGCTCACGCCATCGTAAACGCTGACCGTTTGACGGCGAAAACCCCGGGCCAGTTTAACAACGACGGCGGCCAGTTAGTGGCGCGGGAAATTCGCCTCACTACACCTGATTTATCCAACCAGCAGGGAAAAATTAACCAGACGGGGAGCGGTGAGCTAACGCTCAACACCCGCACCCTGAATAACTGTCAGGGAACTTTGTTCAATCAGGGGAAACTGACCCTCACCGCTGACCGGCTTAACAACCCTCAGGGTAATATTGCCAGTCACGGCGAGGACCTGCATCTCACAGCACATCAGGCAGATAACACTCAGGGCACCGTGCAACTGGCGGGCAACGGGAAACTGTCGCTCAATACCCAACGGTGGCTTGGCAATCAGGGCAAGCTGCTCACCAATGGTACCCTGACTATTCAAGCCGGTGACCTGCAACTCAACCACGCCGACACTCAGGCCGGGCAGATTACCGTCAACGCTGACACCCTGAGCCATCAAAGTGGTGTGATGCAACAACAGGGCAAAGACACTCTGTCCCTCACCACCCGGCGACTGGATAACCAAAGCGGCACTATTGCGGGTAACGGTAACCTGAACCTGAAGGCAACGACCGTCGATAATCGTCATGGCAACATTGTGGCCGCCGACAAGGGCTCGCTGACACTGACGGTCAATGACACCCTAGATAATCAGTCGGGCCGGCTGGAAGCGGGCAACGCGCTCCAGCTCAGGGCTGCCCAACTGGATAATGGTCAGGGGAGCATGGTTGCTACCGGGGACAGCGCCACCCTCACTGTTGGCAAAACCATTCAAAACGTTAACGGTCATCTTGAAGCCAAAACCCGACTGACCACAACCAGCCAGACCCTGAATAACACCCAGGGCGTGTTGCTGGCACAAAACATTAACAGCCAGACCCACGGTCATCCCTTCATCAACAACGCCGGACAGGTGATAGCCGAAGACACCCTGACGGTCAACAGTGGTCAACTGGATAACACCGCGGGGTTATTACAGGCTGGCCGCGAGATGTCCATTGATACCCACGGCCATTGGCTGACTAATACCCGCAATACCGACCAAAAAGCGGGCCGGTTGTTAAGCGGCGGACAGTTAACCCTGCGCACCGGCAATATCAATAACACCGGTGGGATAATCGCCGCAGACGGCAAAACCTCGCTGACCAGTACCAAACTCAATAATACTCAGGGACAGATAGCCGGGAATGGCGGGCTGGA
>NZ_JAJAFX010000015.1:0-96059 GCF_025384845.1 Photorhabdus temperata
CCACAAAAATAGCACCTGCCTGACAGAACAGCATGACCAGTATTATTGGATAATTGATACTATTGCTAATCGTTCAGGTGCCCATAATATCCCGTTATATTATCATCTGGCCGGTAATATCGATTTAAAGAAATTACGCTCTGCTTTGCTGTATACCATGCAATGTTCCCCTGCTCTCCGCCAAAGAGTCACCATGACGGATGGGCAACTCTCTTTAACTCTCTCATCTGCAACCGAAGAAAACCTGCCCTTCGAATATATCGATCTGACTCATGCTACTGGCATCAATATTGAGATTTCATTGCGCAAAATCTTAAATGATATGGCATTCAAACCGATGTCATTGCAGGACAATCCACCGGTATGTTTTAAGTTGTTGAAAATAGCAGAGCATAAGCATTACCTTTTGTTAAATTTCCATCATGCATTTTGTGATGGAATGTCGATTGCTTATGTATTGCAACAATTATCCTCAGCTTATACGGATAATGCACCGAAAATTGCAGCAACTGTAGAAACAAGAGTTACCGTAATTAATCCGCGCATGTCGGACCAAACATTAAATTTTTGGACAGAAAAATTGCTCAACGTATTTTCTGTTGCCGGACAGCAAGATATTACATCAGGGGCTAATCTGCGGGTTCGTGGCCGACGCTACTCAATGCCGTTGTCTCCTCAATTAATTAACACGCTGTCCTGCGTGCAAAAGAAACACACGGTGACTTTGGAACATATCGTGATTGGGGCATTTCTGATGACCATCAGATCATTACTCAATAAAGACGAATTGATCCTGGGTATCCCTTGTGCCAATCGTGTTTCTCCTGTGCCATTCGATGGTGTCGGCAGCTTTGCTACAACGTTGCTACTGCCCTATGTTACTGCGGAAACCTCATTAATTAACGTATCCAAGTATGTCCGTGATTTCCTGATGGATGCAAATGCCCATTCAAATATCTCGCTGGCGTATCTGAAACAACACCTTCACCACCACCACAGCATACAGTTACCGGAAATCTCTTATTACTTCTCTTCTCAAATAGGATTCTCCACCGGTTTATATCTTGGGGAAACCCATTGCACAAAAGAGAAAATCAAGGGACTCAAGCCTAAAGGGGATATCGCGCTCGAACTGGTAAATTCACCAACCGGGATGGGCCTGGAGTGGCTCTACGACGATGATATTTTCTCTGAAGATATCATCAGCGACATGGGGCTGTTTTTGCTTGATTTATTAGATTGCATGGGCGTTGAGCATAACTTAATGCCTGACGATACGGAACGATAACAACAACTAAAATGGATGCTGATTGTGCTGGTTAAAAAAAAGAAATGGGTAGTTACCACTATCATCATGATCGTTTTTCTTGCCGTGATTTATAACAAATTCAATCGGAAAGAAACGCCTGCGGTCATAACAGAACAAATCATCACCGGAACGCTGGGCGATGTTATCACGATAGTAGACGCTGCCGGTGTTATACAACCAACCCGCCAGGTTAACGTTGGTAGCCAAATCTCAGGCCAATTAAACCAATTGCATGTTGAGGTCGGGGATGTTGTCGAAGCAGGTAAGCTGGTTGCCAGCATTGATGACACTTTTTATCGCACCAAAGTTGAAGCAAGCCACGCACGACTGGAAAAATTACGTGCCATTCTGAAGGAAGAACGATACACCTATGAACTTCTGTCCATCACGGAAAAACGCCAGAGGCAGCTTAACCTGCGCTCCGCAACCAGTCAGCAATTGCTGGATGAAGCCACCTTCGGCGTGAAGAAAAGTCAGGCAAGAATTGAAAGCCTCAACGCTGATATCAGGCAAAATGAACATATTTTGCGTAATGAAGAAGTCAGCCTCAGTTATACCCAAATCTATTCACCTATTGCCGGCGTAGTGACCGCAATCCATGTTGATCCAGGGCAAACCCTGAATGTTAATCAACAAACACCGGTTCTCATGCAGATTGCCGATCTCAAGAATATGACTGTTTATGCAAAAGTTTCCGAAGCAGATATTAACCAAATCGTCCTGGGGCAAAAGGCCTCCTTTAGGACCTATGGGGCAAATCAGCATATATGGCACGGTAATGTTAAGAAGATTATGTATAAACCTGACTTAATTAATAATGCAGTTTATTATACCGTTCTGTTTGACGTTCCTAATGATAATTTCCTGCTGAAACCCAGTATGAGTGCTGATGTCACTATTGTGACGCACGAAAGCACCGGGGTAGTGACCATCCCCAGTGATGTACTGAATAATAAGCGGCATCAACCTTTGGATAATAATCTAACCGCCTACTTTTTACGTGAGATGAAAGATGGAAATATCGTAGTAAGAAAATTACTTGTCAGGCATAACGACGGCATTCGCTCAGTCGTTACCAGCGGATTGCAGAATAACGAACAAATCGTTGTGCTTGCCAAACAAGATAATGCCGGGGGTAAAAATGATAACACTCAATAATATCTGCAAAACCTACGGTAATAAGAGTAAAAAACATCTTGCCCTGAAAAATATTTGCTTAACAATCGGCCAGAATGACTATGTTGCTATTCTTGGGCGCTCAGGCTCAGGGAAAAGTACCTTATTGAATATCATAGGGCTTTTAGATATCGCCAGTGCAGGAGAATATATTATTAACGACCTCAAGGTTACTCAGCAAAAGATTCACTCACTAGCGCTCTTACGGCGGAAATATTTTGGTTTTATCTTTCAAAACTATAACCTGCTCGATAACTACCGCATTGATGAAAATATCCTGATGCCCATGTACTATTTAAAAAGAAACTTCGATTATGACAGAGAACACTTCAATTACTTAATAGATCGCCTCCATCTTAATCCATTATTAGCTAAATACCCACGTCACCTCTCTGGGGGAGAACAACAACGCGTTGCTGTAGCCCGCGCATTAATCAACAATCCGAAATTTATTATTGCCGATGAGCCTACCGGTGCGTTGGATACTACCAATGCGGCCAATCTCATGCAGCTTTTTACCGAATTACATCATAGTGGATGTAGCATCATCCTGGTGACGCATGATCAAGTTGTCGCCGGATATGCAAAACGCAGGCTGTACCTGGATAATGGTTCTTTGGTGACTCAATAGGCATGAGTAAAATATCCTTAACGTTTAATATTTATTCTACTGTTATCCTGTTCAATCTCAAGATGGCAGCACGTTCCCTTACCGCACATAAAACACGGGTCTTCCTGACTTTGTTATGTATTGCTGTCGGGGTAACCTCAATTGTGATTATGCAAGCAGTCGGATCAGCAACTCAGGATCATATTGTCAAAATGGTCTCCTCAATGGGGAGTAATATCATTTCAGTGAAATACAAAGGACAGGAAAACGGCGCTTTCGATTCCCATCACGATTATCTGACACAAGCAGATATAACGTCACTTTCAGGCAATCCACATATCAGCCACAGCACCCTTTTTTCCACTGCTACAGGAACGATAGTTTCTCCACAAGGCACTGCCGATGCTCAATTAACCGGTGCCAATGCGAATATAGCGGTTATCCGTAATCTAGTGATTGAACAAGGACGTTTTTATACACCGCAAGAAGACGCTGCCCTGGCAAATGTCGTTGTTTTAGGTGCCTCTCTGGCCGAACGACTCTTTCCGCAAAAGGAAACTGCATCTGAACAGAGTATCAAGATCAACGACATCTCCATGCGGGTTATTGGTATCTTGGCACAGAAAGGCGAAAGCATGGATGCAGGGGTCGATGATACTGCGTTTTTACCAAGAAATAGTTACCTGGTGCGACTGTTCGGCAATACACCTCCCAGTGGCATGGTGTTGAAAGCCAAAGATGCCGCCCATGTCGAACTGGTTAAACACGCCGTTGAGGAACGGTTGTCACGGTTTAAACGTCAACAAAGCTATGAGATACGTAGTACCACAGAGTTGTTAAAAACACTCAATGAAACTCAATCACAAATTAACCTTTTCCTGTTGGCAATTTCATCAGTAACACTCTTTGTTGCCGGTGTCAGTGTCATGAATACCATTCTGATCAGTGTCAGAGAACGTAAACGGGAGATTGGTATACGGCTTGCCGTAGGCGCAAGTTATTCCGATATTTTTTATCAGTTTCTTACCGAAGCATTTTTAATTTCATTATTGGGTGCGTTATTGGGATTATTATTCTCATTTATCGGTTTCAGAATATTATCGTTATTTGATATTGCTGTTGGTTCCTCTTTTTATTCCTTTTTATTGGCTTCCCTCTCGGCATGCTTCATCACAATGGTGTTTGGTGTATATCCATCACATCGCGCAGCAACATCCGCACCGATCGAAGGGATCAGGGAATTATAGTTTGTTTTGTTTAATGCAACTTTGGAGACACAATGAAAAATCAGCTTTTGTATGAAATTCTACACCGGGAAATCATGGCTCTTCACCCAGAAGTTGAGGAAATACCGGCAGATGAAAATCTTTTTGATATCGGTTTCGACTCGATAAAAATGCTGATGCTGGTTGATCGGCTAAAGTATGCAGGGTATCCAGTCAAATTTGCGGATTTGGTCCGGTGGCCGACAATAAATGACTGGGTCAATCTGATGGCAAAAGATTAATGTCGCGATCTGCTGTTTCATGATGAGTGGTGGCTGATCCATGCAGCAAGATCTGCAATCACCTGCTCTGAGATCTGCCCTGGTTGCAGATAATCCTCTCCACCAGCATATCCTGTCGTGGGCAACAAAATATGATTTAATCCCGTATAGAGTTTGAACGTCACCTGTTTATTGCCTTTCAATGCGGTTTTCCACATGGCGAAGTCAATATCATACGGAACCTGAAAATCCTGATCGCCTTGAGCGAAGAATAGAGGCATTGCGGACAAGCCGGTTAAACAGGTAAATGCGTGGTAATCCTTAAGCTGCTTGAGATAGCTATCCGGCACTGCAAGGAAATCTGCGAGGGATGTGGTGTTTTTCCCGCTGGTATCTGAGCTGGCGGTACATTCCGGGGACAAATCGACATCTTGTAACTGGGATAAAATCACCTGAAGTAAACTACGAAAAGGCGTAGCCAGCATCGCAATGCCGATAATATTTCTGCCTGATTTTTGCCGCAAATTCTTTGCAATTAGCGGGCTAACATATCCGCCGAAACTATGCCCGACAAGAAATACGGGCACATTATAGAATTCAGCATGTTCTATCAGACCAGCTAAAATATTGCAGGCATCATCAATAACCTCTGTGTTGAGATCGATAGCCTCAGAGTCGGTATTCCCCTGACAGGCGCGATAGTAGCGTTTGTCAAAACGCACACTGGCGATACCATGTTGGCTTAATTCATGTGCCAGCATGCGAAACAGTGGATTAGGCCCAACATCATAATCCATCGAATGTGGGCCAGAACCCGCAACCAATAGTACAAGCGCTGTAGTATTTTGGGAGGATGGCAGGCACACCAGACCGTCAGGAACATCTTCAAGACCAAACTCCCTTAGTGTTTTTTCGGTGAAAACACCTGATTTTTCATGCGCATCAGGTAGTGGGCACGGAGCCAGCATAAGCGAACTAATTAGCTGATCTTTCAGCCCAATATAAAGGTTGAGTTTTCCATTCAAGGTATTTAGTCGCAGACGGCAAGCATCTTGCTGCCGGGAGATAATATCAATATCTGAATTACACAAACTGTCTGCCAACGCAGTTAAGGCCAGATCATCAGCCGCCATACTCAATGGCTCACTCATCAATTCCCTAGCCTTTTCCCACTGCTCGTCAAACAACGCAGTTATTAATACCTGTATTTCCCCATCCAATGAGGCAATTAAACGCTTAACAAGCATGTCTTTTCTCAGTTTCCGGCGGCCACAACCGTAGTACCAGAGATCTCTCCTGCATGACCGATATAAGGGAAATCTGCTAATCGATCGGCTGCTGACTCAAACAGTTCGCAGAAGGCGCTTTAGCTTCCTACTTCCCAAGCAAAGCCCTAATTACGATAAGTACGTTAACGGGTCCTCATCCGATGCCAACGCCAGTGTGTTGATCACCTTAAGCATATACACGACAAATTTTTCAGAAAAACCATCACCAAAACAATTTTCATCTGCGGTGACATCAACAGATAACTTATATCCTTGTCGTTCATTGATGACTTCAACCCTGATGGGCAAACTGGTGTGATCCCGCATATCCTCCTCATCATCAACCATTCCACTCTCCAACAACTCATTGAGTCGGTGAAAATGAACATAACTGAAAGCCGCCTCAAAAGGAGATCCACCAATTATCTTTTGTACCTCAGAATACGGAAAGCGACGATAATGCAATATTTGACTTTCAACATCGAAAGCTTGTCTGGCAAGGGCGTGCCAATCTTGTGCTATAGTCAAATCTAACGTTAATGGTACATGGTTAAGAAAAAGTCCTAATGTCAAATCAGCTCCCAAGGCTTCTGGCCGACCATTGACAGACATACCGACAATCGGTGTTCTATCTGATAACTGGTTGGCTACCGTGACAAAAAAAGCTGTGAAAAATATGCTCTTAAGCGGTATACCCCATTGTGAAGATTTATCATGCAGTAATCCGGCGGTATCGGCAGGAACTGAAGCCGAAACTTTACAGTAATGAGCGGTTGGATTCGCTCTTTTTTTCCCTCGTCCATGATATCGACTGAAATAAACTCTGGCACTTTCATCCTGAATAACTTCTCTTTCCAGCCGGACAAATACCTCTGGAGAAACCGGTTTTTCCAGCAATATTGAAGTACCCTCCAACCTGGCTTTATAGAGCTGTAGCAATTCAAATATGAAAACAGATTCACTCCAGCCATCCAATATTGCGTGATGAAATGAATAGGAAAGTTTAAACTTACGATCATCCAGTACCGCAGCATGTACCCTCATCAATGGAGCAATTTCCGGGTCAAATTGTTCACTTAACTGCTTAACAACCTTTTCATGCAATAATTGAATATCCTCTTGTTCCTTGCCAGCATAGCTTTCTATCTTGAGCGGCAAAGAGGGTAAAGATTCTACAAGCTGCATCGGTTCTGAAAAAGTCGCAAGATCAAAGCGTATACGTAAAGAAGGATGTCTGAAAGCTAGCTCCTGAAGCACATCGCGAAAAATATGCTCATTGAGAGGCAAATTGATATGTCGTGAAATCACATCCAAGTAAATAGTTTTACTACTCAGCAAACCTTCAAATAACATACCCAACTGTAACCTTGTCGCAGGGTATGCCGCTTCAATTCCCAAAGGTAATAGTTGCTGATCTGCATGGCTAATCAGGCTACTATTTACTGTCTCTATTTTATTTCCTTCAGATAAGTTATCAGGTGTTAATCCTTGACACACTTCCCGCAACGTAGGCGATTTGAATAACCTGGCAAGATCGATCATTAGACCTTTTTTTTCTGCCTCTGCAATAATCTGTATGGCTAATAATGAATCCCCGCCAAGAGCAAAAAAATCTGCTTCAGGGCTAACTTTGAAAGGACCAAGGATGTTGCTCCAGATTTTCGCAAGCAAAACCTCAGCAGGCGTCAATTCATCCTGGATTACAGAGGTGTCTGCTCTTTTTTCATTCTCCCAACTCGCCAGTTTTTTGCGGTCTGTTTTACCACTTGAGGTAAGTGGAAGCTGGCTATGAATGATAAATCTATTGGGGCACATATATTCAGGGAGTTTATCTTTAATGTGCCGAGTAAGGATATCGTCCGTTAATACCGTGTCAATATTAACGGTAAGATGTGCAATAAGCTGTGCTGACTGCCCTTCCTTTTGATCACTGAGCACAACGCACACTGAACTCACCATTGGATACGATTCGATAATCTTTTCAATCTCAGCCAGTTCAACCCTGTGCCCTCTCACTTTAACTTGATCATCAAAACGTCCAATAAATTCAATAAGCCCCTCTTCTGACAACTGCCCTATATCACCTGTGGCAAACATACGGGCACCACGCAGATGAGAGAAGGGGTCTGGAATAAAATGTAAGCTGGTTAATCCGGGTTTATTTATATATCCCCGGGCCAAAGAGAGACCACCAATATATATTTCTCCATATTCACCCGGTTCAACCTGACGAAGGGCCGGGTCCAACAGATATAATTTCGCACCTTCAATGGCATTTCCCAATGGCAGCCGGGAGGCTTCCGCTCCAACATTAATCATGGGATAGCTGCTAACCAGCGTCGTACCTTCCGTCGGACCATAAACATTATTGAAAAGAAATACTTTCCTATCTGTCAATTTGCGTGAAATATACTTCCGGGCATGTCTGGCTGACATTGCATCACCGCCAACAATCAACTGACGGACATTGTCAAGCGACTCTGGTCGGTGATCAACCAGCACATGGAATAGTGCCGGCGTTAAAAGCAGTGTCGAAATCTTTTGATCAATGAGACACTTTGGTAATTCATCAAGCGCCTGATAGGAAGGAGAAGCTAAAACAAGTCTTGCGCCGTTCACCAATGCAGACCATATCTCAAAAGCCGAAGCATCGAAGGCCATAGGAGCCAACTGGAGTACTGTTTCCTCCGGTCCGAAATGTACATAATCTTGTCTAGGGCTAACTAAATTAACTGCTCCCTCATGGGAAACCGCTACCCCTTTCGGTTTCCCTGTACTGCCAGACGTGTAAATCACGTAAGCAAGATTATGAGGTTGTAGTTCAGGCAGAGAGGCAGATAGCACTCCCCCCTCCTCATCAATAAACATACTGAGAGAGGTATCAAAAGGCAAAGCCGCCTCAGCTGATTGATTTACCAAAACCAAAACAGCTCCAGCATCCTCTATCATATAACTCAATCGTTCTGATGGATAATCAGGTGGCAAAGGAAGGTAGGCCGCCCCAGCTTTAAGTATACCCAGCATTGAGATAATCATTTCCGGAGAACGTTCCAGATAAATACCCACAACATCTTCTGTTTTTACCCCTGCGCTGATGAGCCGTTGGGCTAATCGGGTTGACCTTTGTTGCAATTCAGAATAAGTCAGATTCAAACAATTGAATGTCACAGCAATATGATTGGGATAATTATTAGCAGCTTCTTCGAACTGTAAATGTAAGAGTTGATGTTCTTGATTCAAGAGATTCATCATTATTTTCCTTGCAACGATATTGCTGGCGTAAATCTTACCGGCAACGAGTGGAAACCTGACAGAAATGTTGAATAAATTGGCAAGGGTGTACTAACCAGAACAATATCCTGTACCTGTTCAACTAGAGCATTAAGTAATGCAGCTATTTCTATGCGTGCAAGTACGGCACCAAGACAAAAATGCGCACCATAGGCAAAAGAAAAGTGACGATTTTCTGCGCGGGAAAGATCCAACACCCCAGGATTATGAAAAACTGATTCGTCGAAATTAGCAGATTTGATCCATACAGTGACAATTTCCCCTGCTTTGATATGAATACCACCCAGTTCTGTATCACGAGTTGCAGTACGTCCACTATGCAAAGCTGGTGTTGTCCAGCGAAGCAATTCCTCAACCGCTTTACCTGTCTCTACGTTTCCTTGCCGTAATTGATGCCAGCTTTCAGGATGTTCTGAAAATGCTTTGATGATACCAATCATAGTTAAGCGAGTGGTTTCATCTCCACCAAGCAACAGGCTATAACAATTAAAAATAAGTTCCTCTTGTGTCAACGCAATATCACTATAACTCATCGCAATTAAGTTACTGACAAGATCTTCGCCAGGCGCTTCAAGCTTTCGTTTCTGAACTAATTTAAAGAAATACATCAACACGCGATTACGGGCAATACGGGCATCAACGTCCTCCGCATCCTGCAAATTTGAGGCAAGCGCTGAACTGGAATCAGTGAACAGTTTCTCACGATCATCTTCTGGTATTTGAAGAATATCGCAAATTGCAGATAAAGGGATCTTGGGTGCCACATCAATAGCAAAATCAAAAATTCCATTACGAACAGCCCGTCCGATCAGTTCATGCATCGCTGTCTTTATTTTTTCCTGCAATGATTCGAGATTTTTGGGGCTGAAAGAGCGTAACAATACCTTACGAATCTCCCGATGCCTCTCTCCATCAGATACAGCAAGCATTTTCCCTCCCGCAGAATCTCCCCCACGCAAAAGTGTCGCCAAAACATTTCCCTGGGTCGAGCTGTAAACTTCACTGTCACGATAGACTTGTGAAGCATATTGGTGACTACTCACCACCCAGAATCCAGGCTGACCATTAACCTCAGGATGCCAGGCAACGGGCGTTTCTTTTCTTAATGTCGTCCATAACGCATTAATGTCCGGACGCAGATGCGTACTGGGATCAGTTAAATCAATATTATTTAGTATTAATAGATTAGTCTCACGGTATCTCATAATGCCCCCAACTGGTGAGCATCTAGCTCAACAAT
The DNA here is from genome assembly GCF_025384845.1 of Photorhabdus temperata. NCBI lineage: Bacteria > Pseudomonadati > Pseudomonadota > Gammaproteobacteria > Enterobacterales > Morganellaceae > Photorhabdus > Photorhabdus temperata. The sequence goes on from NZ_JAJAFX010000015.1 coordinate 10,381, forward strand.
GTTATCGTTATCTGGGAATCGAACCTGGTAACGCAAAGTTCGACCAACGAGATGATAAATATTCAAAAATTCGTTATAGTCGGGAACATGACCCAAGATGATATTAATCTCATTGGTTTGTGTTCCCCCAGGCAAACGGCTTCCCGGCCAGATATAGGAACGATAAAAAGATATAGCAGGGATCTCATTAAGCTCCTGTTCTCCTGTAATAGTTACTATTTCACAGGGTTGGGTCGGAGCAATATGAGATATATTGAAGAAAATATCATTCGATAAATAATTCTGAGGAAGCTTCACGGGTTGCCCCATCGCTATACGGGCAGCAACAGCGAACAAACTGATATTAAAACTCATTTTTGCCATTTCATTGATGCCTCCCCCCACTCGCCCATTGATTTCAATTATCCGTGGGCCATTTTCAGTGAGTTTTATTTCTGTGTGAATCAGTCCACTCATAATGCCTAAAGCCTGTAATGAACGTGTTGTCAGATGGTAAATTTCATCCTGTTCATCACGGCCTAAAGTTGAAGGCCAGAAGTGACCATATTCCCTGAATGGGTGACTTAAAGGCATTTTTCCAGTAATTGCGATATGTTCGACAACACCATTTATGACAGCACTCTCGACAGAGACATAATCTCCGAATGGAGCCGTCACTTTACCCACCAGAAATTCTTCCAGTAATAACGCTCCGTTTGCCTCAAAACCAAGTTTTTCTTGAGCAAATAATTCCTCAACAATGCTTTTACCTGTGCATACATCTTCAATAAAAAACGTATTTACGCTCCCTCCACCATAAGAAGGCTTCAATACAGCGGGCAGCCCAACAGCATTCACAGCCTTTTCCCAATCATCAGTTCGGTTAATAAGGTGAAAACGTATTGATTCTATGCCAGCATTGGAGAATACTTTACGTTGGGTAAATTTATCTGTGAGTTGTGTTACCGTAGAAATGCTATGAAAAAGTAAGTTAAGTTTTTCTGCTAAAAACGCAGTCAAACGTAATGCCCTTTCGCTAAAAGTCACAATCCCAACTGGTTGGTATTTAGCTAATTCTTCTGCTGCCACTTCAGCTAAAGTTCCATCAATAACAATGCCAAATCTTTCAAGTAATGGCCGTCGGTAACGTGCATATTCACTGTTCTGAATAACAAATATCAGTGATGCAACGCCCTTAAGTTCAGCGACAATATCATTCGGCGCAGCGGCACCTTCATCATAAACAACAACGAGTGAGCCAGTCTTTTTTTTCAAACTATCCTCACGTAAAGAAACTGGCCGCATATCTTTCCAGACTTGCTCTACCCATTCGGCACACTCTCGTCGTGTACCTCGAAATCCTGCTTCATTCCAACCTGCCCCAAACGGCCAATCAGAACGAATACATGAATATTGCCCTTCTTCATTTATCAGAACAATGAATTCGAAAGAGTCATCATTTTCTAATTCAGGCTGATTGCTATTTATTTTATTTCTAATTTTCTGGTTGGAATTAACTTTATTGGCTTTATTTTTCATCGGTAATTTTTCTCCTATTATCGTTTTCTGAGAGTGCTGTATTAATGGCGTGGCAGACTCCCTGAAGATTTTCCCGATAATAAAAATGTCCACCGTGAAGCAATACAGCTTTAAAATAACTTTGCGTAAATTGTGCCCAAGCTAATAAATGTGCCTCTGTTACCCAAAGATCGGTATGACCACCATCCGCCATCGAATAGGCATTGCCGCCTCCAAAGGGAGCAATGACGACCGTAGGTTGTTCGTGACCAGATTCCAGGGAGTAATATTGCCATAATCCCGGAGCTAGCCTTCTTCTCATTCTCTTCCCTCCTCACTACTATGAAGAAAAAAAGGGGTAGTCCAGTGAGCGTCAATCCATTCCAGACACTCTTTTTTTGAACCCTTAACTTCCATCGCGTACCAACCATCCGGCAGTGTTCTGGATATTGACCAGACAGAAAATATATTCTGCCTATTCTGGACAACCATACGGGTCATACCAATTCCCTCCGCCTTTGAATGGTTACAATATGGTCAGCTTTAGCGAGAAGATACGCATTATGTGAAACGACAATCCACAGACCAGGCCAGCATTCAGGTAAGGTGGACCACAATCGACGGGTTGTATCCACATCCAATGACGAATCACAGTTATCAACAACATAAACCTCTGCGGGACGGCATAGCATTCGGGCCAACGCCAAACGCTGACACTGACCACCAGATAATTGCCCAGCACTGCCGGAATTAATGATGGTATCAAGACCTTCAGGCAATTCATGTGAGCCAGGAGTCAAGCCTACAGCCTCTAAAGCCTGAACCATGACTTCGTCATTAATATCCGTATCGCCCAATGAGAGGTTTTGTCTTACTGTTCCACCAAAAAACCCCGCTTTCTGTCTGGCATATCCGATACGTGGATTCCGCCACCAATTTTCATTCCCCAACACTTCCCTGTTATTCCACAGTACACTGCCAGAACTGGATTTTTCCAAGCCAATTAAACAACGCAAAAAGGTGGTTTTACCCGAACCAATCTCACCGACGATTCCGACGATCTGATTAGTAGTCGCTTCAAACGAAACAGGGATCTGAGCATCCGAATATGCAAGATGATTAACACTCAGTTTATGAAGAGCCTCACCTTGCTCATATTCTTTCTCTTCACTTTTATCTGTCAAAAGCTGTCTGATGCGTTCATAACACACATCCGCATTTTTATAATTGGCAATCGCCCGGCCAAAGAAAAATATCTGTTCACTGATCCAGCCTATATATGTCAAAAATAATGCCAGATCGCCTATGGTAAAACTGCCATCAACAATTCGTTTACTCACGACTAATAAAACGACCGATGTCCCAAATATGACGATATTTCTAAATAAACCAGAAAGAAGGTCAGTAAATACCTGGTGTCTGGCTTGAATAGCCCGGCGAATGACAAATTTCTGCGACAGTCTCTCAATCTGTCCCGCAATTTTGTTGCTAAGGCGCAGGTCGCGTATACCTGTTAAAATGTCAGTAATTTTACCCGCTATATCTCCCTGTGATTGACGCTTGCTCTCCTGTAAATCACCCACTCTGCGTTTAAGTATCGTCCCAATCCAGAGGCCCGCAACCATAGGCATAAGCGCAAGCGTAGTTATTATGTCGGTATTGATAAGTACAGCCAATGCGATGATTAAAAGTAATGTTCGGTAGAGAAAATCAGAGGTCCAGCTCAGAAATTCCGCAATTTCATCACTATCATCACGAATGCGGTTCAGAATATCGCCTTGTGAAAAAGATCGTTTCTGATTGTGGGAACCATGACTGACTCCCCATAAAATGCTCTCTTTCAGATGAGCACTTACCTTAAAGATCAGCGTGAAGTCTAGGTTCAGCCCCAGCAGGAGAATCAACGAACGCAAGACCATTGCAGCAATCGCAAATGTAAGCAACCACCAGACGGCAGGGTTAGCCGGTTCATTTATCGCTCTGTCCAGCAACTTGCTGATTAACCAACCAACCAACAAAGGCAGGCCATGTATAAGCGTCCACACAGCCATTGTAATGAAATAGACAGGGGCAAATTTCCTTACCAGTCCGAGCAGAGCCGGTAACATTTTAGGTTTAGCCGATACACTGGATATAGTCATACAATAAGTCCATGATTGTTCGTTAATGTTGCGATTTCTGACCCTGTGATTCTCTGTTGGACCCGCCCGTCATTGATAATGATAACTTCATCAACGGCTGCAAGCGTATGAAGGCGATGTGCGACCATTACTACGGTACGGTTGCGGCTTAATTTTTCGAGCAATTTCAGCCAGCTCTCTTCTGTCCGGGGATCAAGCTGAGATGTTCCCTCATCAATAATCACCAGGGGGCAGTGCTGTAGCATCACTCTGGCACCTGCTATCATTTGAATTTGCCCTTCTGACATTATCCAGCCATTAGCTCCGACTTGTGTATCAAGGCCATCAGGTAATACCCTGACCCATTCAAGCGCATCTAATTCCTGGAGAACATCCCAAATCTGAGCGTCAGATATTTCATCACTGAACAGCGTTAAATTTTCCCGCAGCGTTGCGGAAAATAAATGTGATCGCTGACTAAGGACAGAAACCTTTTTTGCAAACTCTTCAGGTTTAATTGTTGAGACATCAATATTCCCAATGGTTACTCTTCCTAAGGCGGGTCGCGCAAATCCACATATCAAATTAAGAATGGTACTTTTTCCCGCTCCCGTTCTACCGATAATGCCAATTTTACTACCCGGAGCGACATAAAAATTAACACCATGCAAAACCTGTATTTCTTCCCCGTGATAACTGAAATCAACGTTATCGAAATGAATAGAAAGGGGACCATCAGGCAACAGATTATCTGATGATTTACCTGAGTTACCTTCATTTAACGTTTTTGCCGCAAGTGACAAAGCAGCAAATAATTTCTGGATTTGATCCACCTCTGACGACATGTCCTCCATCGGCTCCCGAAGCCTGTCAACATAGAGGTAAACCATGGTTAACGTACCGATGCTTAAACTGTCCTGACCAAGCAACTGAAGCCCGAAACCAAAACCAATACCGAAACACAATGCGAAGAAGAGTTGAGTAATTGGCCAAAAAGCTCTGCCGCCAATATAAGCACTGCGTTCAAGTTTGAGCAATATTGACAGCATCTTACGAAGTGCAATGGAAGGCCAACGCGCCTTTGACAACGGTTGTAAATCATCCATTGCATGTAGTGAATCACCAATGAAACCAAAGATACGAGCTTTTTCAGTTCGCGCAATTAACCAGCGGCGAACAGCAAGTTTGGTCAATTTAGTCAACACATATGCCACCAATATTACAACAACAGCCATTGAAATACCTGCCTGGGGCATGACGCTGAATATAATTATCAATGTACCGAGTGCCAGCGCTAAATTACCAATCGCCTTGAAGCCTGCTTTGGAAATTGTTTTTCCTATAATGTCAGCGTTACCTTCGACATTTTCCAGTAACTCTCCCCGCGATCTTCGTTCTATTTCCAATACCGGTAAAACCGTTATTACATGATGAAAGAGCTTGTATCTAATGTTATCTGCAATACCCCAACCTGCCCGGGTACTCATATAACTCATGACCAAACTACCAATGACACCAAGCAAGGCGATAAAAATATAAATTATTGCCAACACGATAAGCTGATCAGCAATGGTTCCTGATGTCGCCCTATCGACGTAATCCCTTATAATATAAGGACCACCCAAATCGCATAACAATGTAACAATTAAGGCCAGAAAAGCACATATAACCGTTCCCTTAAATGGTATGGCACTATGCAACAGTATCTGCCATGCAGTTAAATTCTTTGACATGATCTTTTCCATCTTTGGGTTATAACTCCTCAGAATTCGTCAATATCAGTTCACGTTTATAAGCTAAAACTAATGCATCAATACGCTCTCTTGTAAAAACCTCTCCGGCAAATTGAGAGCGAATCTCCATACACCCATCGTTAACATAAATGTTGTAGCAAAGCAGATAGGCCAAAGGAGAACCAGCCGTCTTCCATTGACCGGTATTACTGGTAGTCACATTGATAATTGTTGTATTTTCCTCATGCTGGCTATTGAGAAATGATAATTCACCTTCGAAGTCAAAACGGAGTTGCGGTCGCTGAATTGAACATAACTTATCAGAGATATCAGTATTAGCTGACAGATAGCGCAGCACCTCATAACCAAAGCCCCGCACCGGGATCTCTGCCAATCTTTTCGCAATTTCTCTGGTATGTTCATCAAAGTCACGTCCTTTTGAGAATGGCAATTTAAAAGGATAAGAACTGGTAAACCATCCAACGGTATTGCCCAGTTCAATATCCTCAAATATATCTTCCCGACCATGCCCACCCAGTTCAATTAGAATGTCATCCTGTTCCGCAGGTAACCACCATTCAATAACCCTGGCGAGTAACGCTAAAAGACGAATGGCGGGATGTTGGTCTTTCCCATTCACATGAAGGAATGCTTTTGTCCAGTTACTATCAAATATCGTCGTGACTTCAACCATATTTTCTTCCTCACAGGGAGTGTTGACCTCAATAAGGTGTTGAACATGGTTAAAGTCTTGAGATAACCAATATTGACACCCCAGACTTTCAGGATCATTCTGCACCAATTGATGTAATCTGCGTGCCCACTTGAAGTAAGGAGTTGTGACTTCACCGGGTAGAGTCTTACGGTCAAGTAAATGGGTAAAGTCCACCGTAAGTATTTCCCATGAATAGGGATCGACAACCAGATGGTGTACGATCAAGAGAAGTTGATCAAAAGCACCGGCAGGCATCCGGTATAAATGGGCTCGCGCTATTGGTCCGTTGACAACATCCAGGCTTTCATGGCCTGCATTCGCCAGCTTATTGAGTGTCTCTGAAAGCTCCCCAGACGAAAGCATCTGGAGGTCATACTCCACTATATGAATTTTGTTTTCCGTTAAGATGCCTTGCCATTTACCCCTTCTAGTTGATATGAATCCCGCACCAAGTACCGGATGGCGGGTTTGTAGTTGGGCTAATGCACTCTCTGCTTCTGCAAGGGTAATTTGCCTGCCAAATGTAAACAGCACACCATGATTATAGTGGTTGTAATTTGGGATACTCCGCTCAAAAAATGCAAGTTGCGCAGGCGTTAACGGCGCTAAGTCGTTTAACTCAATAGGTTCTGATGCTATCTCTGATAATGCTTCTCTCCATGCAGAAAGGAAGCGATCTATCTCCCCTGGAATATGTCTGCCGGGTACATATTCTATCGTCAATATCAGCCGGCGATTGACAATGCCGGCATTAATTTCCCATTCTAGCGGGCGATGACTTAGTGCCGCCCGCCGTAAGCCAATATCTTCCTCAATGGCAAAATAACTCTCAATGTTATCATCTTCAGTGATTCGCCCAAGATAGTTGAAACTTATCTGCGGAGCTTTTTGAATACAATGAGTTTGGTTGAGATAAGCCGATATCTGTGGATTTGATTCGATAATCACCTTGGTAACATCGGCTATTGTGATGTCATCACTGACAGGAAGTTCAAGCGGGCCAAATGTCGTAAACCAGCCAATTGTTCTGGATACATCCGCGATCCCTTCAGCCTCTTCCCGTCCATGACTTTCAAACTCAATGAGCAGGTAGCCCTCCCCATACTTAGAAGCGACAACTTTAGCCACACCTGACAGTAAGGCTGCTGGCATACCTCTATTAGACATATGAGCAGCACATGACACAATGCGCTGTGTTTCCTCTTCAGACAATATAAGTTCGTTTACCGCACGTTTGCCATAGAGATTAGCGATTGAGCTATTAACCGTAATCACATGAATGCCTTCTGATGATATCAGAGGAATAACCGTTTTGACTGTTTGCTGATGTTGACGCTGAGACCACCGTAAATATTGTATTGTTTTAGACGGTAATGAAGGTTTAATCTCCTGGATATATGAGAGATAAACACGTTCCAAATCTTCCAGTAATATCTGCCATGAAAACTGATCAACAATAAGGTGATGCAATGTTAATAACAGTTGGTTTTCATTGAGCAATACCGCGCGTATGAGAGGACCACCCTCCAATGAAAGTGAAGCATGCGCTTTATTTGCTATTGACTCTATCGAAGATGAAAGATCGTGTTGCCATAAAATATTCTCTCTGACAGAACCAATACATTGAACCCGCTCACCATTCTCAAACGGGAAATAAACCCGCAGTTGATCATGATGTTCCATAATGGTGTTGAGCGCCAGAGATAAAATATGTGCGTCCAAACGGGTTTTAGCTTTGAGTACATAAGATTGGTTCCAGTGATGTGGCGCCGCAAATTGTTGAGCAAAGAACCACCGCTGAATAGGTGTCAACGGGCCACGAACTAAATCCGGTTCAGCAATCATCACTGTTCTCTTCTTATCAAGAACATTAACCAAAGCTTGGATAGTGGGATATTCAAATAAATGCCTTGGCCTGAGCATAATTCCCATTGAGCTAGCTTCGTGTGCTAACCGGATGCCTAAGATAGAGTCTCCACCCAAGGCAAAAAAATCATCGGCTATACCTACCCGTGGTAATTTAAGATACTTACACCATAACTTACATAATATCTCCTCTGTTTCATTACGTGGCGAAATATAGTTATCCTCTTCCTGGGGAACATTTGCCAATGCTCTAAGCTGCTTGCGATCTATCTTGCCATTTTGATTGCAAGGTAATGCCGTCAAGATCTCATACCTAGCAGGGATCATAAATGCAGGAAGTTCCCCGGCCAGAAAGAGCTTCAGTTTATCGGCTATCAGGTTCGCTCCCAGTACTGGGGTAACGAAAGCAACCAACCGCTCAAATCCGTCAGTATTAACTAATTCAACGGCACACATTGCCACATCGGATCTGCTGGCTAGCAAAGATTCAATCTCACCTAACTCAACTCTTCTTCCACGAATCTTTACTTGATTATCTGTGCGGCCCAGACATTCCAATGTGCCATCAAGACGCCAGCGACCACGATCACCCGTCCGGTACATTCTTGAACCTAGTTGCTGATGATAAGGATCAGGGATGAAAGCTGCGGCGGTAAGGCCGGGTTCCCCAATATAACCCCGGCCAACATTAGAACCGCCAATGTAAATTTCACCGGCAATCATGGGTGGAAGCAATTGTAAATCATCATCCAATACATAAATCATGACATTCGGCAACGGCGAACCGACGGGACAAAAAAGCCCATCAAGATTGTTACTCACAATGCCCTGAGTGACATCATCAGTACACTCTGCCGGTCCATAAGCATTCAGTAATGTTATATCCGGTAAACACCTATTCCATCTACGGGCTAAATCAGTGCTGAGTACTTCTCCCGTGGCAATTAATCCACGCAAATAGCGCTGGATAAGAGGTTTTAGCTGCGGTTCTGATTCGACAATATCGATAATGATTGAAATTAACGAAGGCACAAGTTCAATGTACTCAAACCGCTGGGTAATGATTCTGTCAATCAATACCACAGGATCTTTCACAATATTGTCTGGTACAACGCATAAAGTCGCGCCGGCAGTCAGGCCAGCAAACATTTGCCATACAGATATATCAAATGAAACCGGTGCAGTCTGTGGAATAGGTACACCAACCCGCAGATTACAGTTTTGCACTCTAAACGACAGTAAACTCAAAAACGAATGGTGTTCTATTCCAACCCCCTTTGGATTACCCGTCGATCCAGAAGTAAATATTATATAAGCCAGATCATCAGACTCCGGAATACAGCGCATAAGTTGCTGTATGGAATAAGTGTCTATTGCTGAATGATGCCATTCTTGCTTCAAAATAAGCCCAGAGAAAGAAATATTAATTAATTCACTCAACTCTTCTGGCTCATCAGAAATAAATACCTTTGCATATTTCAGCATCTGCTTTTTTCTGGTTGACGGTAACGCAGGGTCAACAGGAAGATAGGCGGCACCGGAAAATAATATGCCAGTGGCAACAATAATAAACCCCATGTTTCGGGGTGCAGAAATCGCTATAACATCGTTGGGATTAACATTCAACCCTTTCAATTTCAACGCTATTGATACCGAGATATTAACCATCTCCCGGTAATTAACAGTATCATTATCATCCCAAATGGCTAATGCGTCCGGCTCCTTATGAGCAATGTGCAAAACACGTTCAAGAAATGACTTTTCTTTCACTGGTTTTGATGGAAAATTGAACTCTTCGAGCAACATTGATGAAAGATGTGCGTTAACCACAGATATATTGCAAACCTTGATATCCGGCTGATTAAATCCATTTTCTATAACTTCCGAGATCCCACTGAGTAAAATATCAAGAAAATAGCGAGTCATACCAGTAGCTTCAGCTCTAAGCTCACTGTCACCTATTTGCAGTACCAGCCCTTCGGCCTTAATTTGATTACCAATGACGACAATCGGATACCCATCCTGATATTTTTCAAGAATACCGCTTTCTACGGAATGATGTGAAAGAACCGCGCTACAATTTAGACGAACTTCATTCAGCCACTCACGAAATGTTGCCGTTGGAGGAACATGCAAGAGTACCGGTAACGATTTCCCATTAGCCAAATCCGTGTGAAATACGACTGATGATGTTATTCCAAATCGCCGTAACACAATAGCCATTGACGCCGCAAGCACTGCCCAGGAAAGCAATTCAGAATTAGATGTAACTTGTTTGAAATTCGCAGCAACCCTCTCTTTCAGTGGATAAACGACGTTAATTATTTGTTTTTCGCCATTCTGAAAAATCTCTGAGGTCGCCGCTGTCGCTGCTGCAATCTCAGTCATTTTTTCCAACCAAAACTCACGATCTCTCAAGTTCATCATATTTTGCTCAACAGGCCGCTTAAAAATTAAAATCGGGAATAGGTTCAGACTCATTGTCGGTATGATCAAAGAGTCCAAATATATCCATCTCCACACCTGACATACTGATCCGTTCAAGAGCGTGATTAAATTCATTCAACCAGTGGCTGGCTATTTCTGAGCCAAATAATGCGCTTGAATATTCCAATCTTAGCTGTAAATCTTCTCCATATTCAGTACAGGTAATATTAAGCGGATATTTGGCACCAACAGGATCAATATCCAGAAGCTCGACCTTTTGCTGCTCTTTCCCTAAATAATTAACTGGTAATACTGCGTTGTGATAATCAAACATAGTGATATCAAATGCAGATCCGCCAACCAATTTAAATATGCTATCAACAGGAAGTTCACAATGGGAAATTGCACTCAGCGAAGCTGACTTCACTTTATTCAATGCCATTAAAAAGGGCTGCTGAGGATGAATTTCTGATCGTATAATTGTCGTATTTACATAACATCCAATCGTGTTTTCGTCCTCTGGCAATCTGTTTGAAACCGGCATAGCAATGCATATATCTTTTACAGCCGTGATCTTCCATTGCAATGCAACCCAGACAGTGAGCATGATCATTTGTATTGTGACACGGTGTTCTTTCGCTATTTTTTTCAGTCCCACAACAACTTCAGGTGAAATATCTAAATGAATATTAGCTCCTTGCAATGCAACAACTTCCCCCTTAACCAAGTAATGACTACCCGGTAATTTGGCAACGGTTGCCCCCGAAAGATAATCTGTCCAAAAATCAATAAGTGCTTTTCCTTCAACACCCATGAGCATGTCACGCTGATAATGGCTGTAACTAATATAATCCCGTTCAGGAATAGCATGGCGACTATTGCTTAACGCAGCAAAAATAAGCCGCCATGACCAGCCATCAAAGAAAAGATGATGAAATGTCAACAATAGTATTTGTCGCAAGCCATCCTGAAACTTGACAGAGATAAGTTCAAAACGCACTGGTGGTATATCATAGGGAGAAAGCGGCTCTGCAACTTTAGCCCTGAGAATATCAATTAAGACAGGCATACCTGATGATAATGGGGTATCAGTCAAAGCAAACTCCTGTAGCACAAGTTTGACAGGTTGAGCAGGGAAGATAACCTGTATTACCTCCTCTTCTGCCTGTTGTAATGCGCAACGAAGCATAGGCTGATGTTCAACAATCTGGGAAAGCTGTTTTTCAACCCACTCAATATTAATTTCCACTTCACTGAACAATGCCACAGGAACATTATACGCGCCGGTTTCTCCGGCAAGTTCAATAGCTGCCCATATGGATTGCTGCTGCCCAGTCAGGCTACCTTGGTCAATACTTGACTTATTTGTTTCAGGAACCCGTTTTTCAAAGGGTATAGCTGCTTTAGCCAGGTCACAAAACGCTTCCAGACTTGTAGATTCAAGTAAATCCATTAATTCAAGTTCAATTCCCAACGCCTTATTGATCCTGACAATCAATTGAGCGCCATTAAGTGAGTTACCACCAATATCAAAAAAATCATCAGCCAATGTGACAGCAGGTTCTTTTAATATTTTGCGGATCAGCTCTAACAGAGTATCCTCTACCGAAAGTGTATTGTTGACAATCTCACTCTGGGCGGCAGGTTGCTCTTTTACTCTTTCAACTGTTTTTGGCCAACATGCCTCTGCGGCAAAAGGCGAGATAGGAAGCTCGATACGTTTAGGTAACCGATAACCAAATCCATTTTCCCAACAGAGATCAATACCGCTCTCAAAAATCCTCCCAAGCACTACCAATAGAGAACAATCCACCGATAATGTGTTCATACCGATATTTCTGATAATCTCCGACAATTCACTCGCTGCGGAAAAATCTATAAAGCATATATCCCTGTTTTCTTCATAAACTTTTTTTAGTCGCTCAGGATCAAGTGTAATAGAAACCTCCACCTTCACCTCAAATAATGCCGTGACAAAATCAACCTCTCCATTGGCAACTTGCGCAGCCAATTTACCTATTCCATGCCCTAATATAATGTCAGTAGTGAGTCCGAATGAGGAAAACAAAGCATAATGAGCAACTAACCATGTCAGATAACGTTGTGGTAGTGTAAGCTCCTTGCCCTGAATCACACTCTTTGCCTGATGAATAACAGCCGAAAAAGCGGGAAAAGCCCTCATTCTCTCTGAAATTAAATGGCTATCAACCTCACAAATATCACCGAATATAAGCCCATACTTGGGTTTATCCACCGCACTATTCACCTTCACCGTTTTTCTGATGAGTGCATCTGAGAGATCTCCCAGCGATTCAGCCACGTAGCTCCAACGGCAGTCCATATGTTCTCTACCCAACATCAACACATTAGCAATATCTGCCAACGAATACTGATGTGACATCAACGCCGTAGATAATGAATTCAGGTACTGTGAAAGACAGGCTTTATTGCTGGCAGACACGACAATAAGTCGCTCTGTTTCTTCCGAGCACTCTGTAATAGCGGTAATTTCAGGTTCCTGAATGACAAAATGCACATTCGTGCCACTGAGACCAAATCCGCTTAAACCGGCTACACGTATTCCATCAACGGCTGACAACCACGGCTGATTTGAATCAGATATTTTTACAGGCGCGTCCTCTGTTAATGCCAATAATGGGTTCGGTATATTGAAGTGTACCGTCGGAAAAATAGTTTTTGCCCGAAACTGAGCAATGATACGCATCAATCCGGCAAAACCTGCCATACCACTAAGATGACCAAAATTCCCTTTCACAGAGGAGATTAAACATGGTTTTTCCTCGCGCGGCGTTGATTCGAAAGCCTTAATTAATCCATCTAATTCAATAGGATCGCCTATTTTAGTCCCGGTACCGTGAGCTTCTATATACCCAATGTCATTACCGGTGATATTCGCCCGTTCCCATGCAGAGACAATAACTTGAGTTTGTGCCTGGCTACTGGGTGCCGTTATGCCATTACTTCTCCCACCATCATGATTGGTTGCGCTGCCACGAATAACCGCATGAATGATGTCTTTATCTCTGGTCGCGTCACTCAACCTTTTGAGCAAAACGAAACCACCTCCTTCGCCAAAACCAGCCCCATCAGAGGCTGCATCAAAAGGACGGCAACGATCAGTTGATGATTCAACACCAAGCCCTTGGTTGTCTCCCTTTATTTTCTGAGGAAGCGGGCCCAAAATCAGTTCACAGCCACCCGTCAACGCAACATCACACTCTTCTGTCAGCAACATCTTGCAAGCTTCGTGTAAAGCAACCAAGAAAGAAGAACAACCTGTATCAATTGATTGAGCAGGACCATGCAAGTTTAACAGATAAGAGATACGCCCCGCAGCAAGCGCATGTAAACTGCCAATGAATGCTAATGGATTAGCCTGATCTCTATCGGTAAGCAGTTGATAAAGATCCGGTCCAAGCCCACCATGTGCAGCGACCAGTACCCCAACCGACTTTCCTGATAAATCGTCAGGTTTATAGCCCGCATGACCAATCGCTTCGATTGCAAGTTGCAGTGTAAGGCGTTGTCTCGGATCAATTAATTCAGCCTCACGGCGTGAAAGATTAAAATAACGATAATCAAAACCAGAAATATCCTCAAGCCATCCCCCCTCCTTCTCATTACCATTCAGAGATATTCCAGTTGCAGATGCCCTTTTTGTAGAGAATGGACGGACACAATCTGAACCTTGAGCCAGTAATCGTTCCAATTCATCCCATGTTGAACAGAGCGGAAGACGAAAAGAGACACCCACTACAGCAATCATATCCTTATCATATAACTTCATAATTGCACCACCTTAGTAGACTTAAGGGTGATATTCGAAGCATCAATATATGCAGCTAACGCCGAGATCGAAGGATAACTAAATAATATCGCTATCGTGAGTTGCGGATAATGACGTCGCAACTTTCCAAAAACAGCTAATGACTTAAATGAATCCCCACCTAATTCCATAAATTTAGCATTGATATCGATATCCTTAAGTCCCAATATTTCACGCCATATTTCAGTAATTAATTTTTCGGTGGCTGTATGGGGCTGATTCACTACCAGTGCAGACCTTTCGCATTCTGCTTTTTCTGTCATGCTTTTCAGCATAACCATGTCAACCTTGCCGTTAACCGTGACAGGGATCTCATCAACCCGGTATATTTTTGAAGGTATGTGACTAGCGGGAAGTACTGTCTGTAATCGTTGCATCAAGGCAGTAATATCCACCGTGCCTACAATACAAGCAACTAATTCTATGGAATAACGAGTATTGTTCGTAATACTAATAACAAATGCCTGCGCTACATCTGGATCAGCAAGAAGGGCATTTTCTATTTCCAACGGATCAATTCTGTATCCCCTTACTTTTAATTGGCGATCCTCACGCCCCCAAAAAAGGTATTCTCCATGAGGAGTTTCTTTCGCTAAATCCCCACTGGCAAAGAATCTTTCACCTGCAATGCTGATAAAACGCTTATTCGTCAATTCGTCATCACCAAAATAGCCTCTGGCTAATGATCGTCCACCGATATAAAGCTCTGCTGTTTCACCTACCCTGACAGGTTTGCCAGCCTTATCCAATAATCTTATCTCCACACCGCTGAGAGGGCTCCCCAGCGGGATAATTTCCCTGCCAGCATCCTCTTCAGAGATCTTATGCATTAACACACCTATCGTCGTTTCCGAAGGGCCATAATGATTAAAAACAGTAAGATCAGGACGGCGTTGTATAATGGCCCCGGCAAGACGGGGAGGAAAAATCTCTCCACCAAGGATAAGCACCTTTTCAGGTAATAACTCTGAGAGATCAATTTGAGTAGCAAGAACCTCCAATTGGGAAGGCGTACATTTAAGCAATCCGATTGAAAATTCCCTTATCGTCGCAGCAAAAGCTTTTGCATCTAAAACCACTTCATGGGAAATGATCTGGAGCGTACGGCCAGATAAAAGAGCACCAAAAATACTGGTATTTCCAAGATCAGAAGCAAAAGTTGTCGTACAGGCAAGACTATTCGGCAATGGTCCTATACGCTCAACAAAAGCAGTAAAATAGTTAAGGACAGAATAGTGTTCTATAGCAACAACTTTAGGCGTACCAGTTGAACCAGAAGTAAAAACCAAATAAGCGATATCACCTGGCGATCTTCCTACAACCGGGTTGTATTGCCCGTATCGAGTTGCTGTTTTCTCAACATTCAACTTAACAAACTCGCCAATGCGGTTTTCATTCTTATTATCAGTCACTACCAGATCCGCATGAGCAATAGACAAAAGAGCTTCAACTCTATTCTCAGGTTCATACTCATTAATATGTACATAGACGGCACCGATGGACCAACATGCCAGCGCAACAACAATCCCCAAAGGAGAGCGCGCTAATAAGGTAGCAACGATATTCCCTTGACCAATCCCATTGGATCTCAACTGTTCTGCAACGGCACCTGCACGGCTTGCCAGTTCTTGATAGGTTAAGAACTGAGCATCTTGTCGCACTGCAATCATTGAACCTGACGTGATCACATGATGATTAAAAATATCTGCACAGGTTGTAGAAGAATCAATCACCACCATAACTTATTCCTGATTTAATTTATTGAATGTTGAGTGCATAGGATTAGCCATCATGACATAAACTTTTCTGTAACCTATGAATGGCTCTCTACCATGTGCAATGGCTAAATTATCAACTATAGCAACATCGCCACTTTGCCAATTCGGATAAACAGTTTCTTCATCCAAAGCGACACGTATCTCTTTTAATGTCTGCTCTTCAATCGGCGAACCATCGCCATACTTTGCCATGCGTGGGATATTTTCTTTTCCCAATGCAGCCTCCAGAGCTGCACGAATTTCAGCTTTCAAACTTGAAGGATGAAATAGATTCGCCTGATTGAACCAGCTTTTAATCCTTGTCCGTGGATGTGTTAAAACTCCCTGTACTACCTGTTTTGTGTAGAGAATATTCTCATCAATCCAATCGAACTCTATGCCCTCTTCCAACAATCTATTTTCGACAATATCTCGATCATCTGTCTGGAAAACATGCTGCCAGGTCAAATCAAATCCAGTATTATAACGACGCTCATAAGCCACTCCTTTGTTTTCAAATTTATTTATTATTTCGACAGGCAATCGATTCAAAACTTTCCTGTAATCGGCAAGTGTCGTTTGTCCCCCTGTTTTTGCCGCAGTTTGCACCCAAAACCATAAATATTGCGGCCAGGTACGACGATATGACATCTCATTATGCAGTGGTATACGTTGATCAGCAGGGTATTCGGTTGAGGTAAATATTTTACTGGCAATCTGAGTACGCGGAGTCGAAGGTTCTGTATAATCAATGATATCGGGTGTCACAGCTTGTACGGAATGACGAAAATCATCCACGCTATCAAGTTGAAAACCCCGAAAAATTATCGCCCCATGCAAATCCAGCAGTGCTGTATATTCATTCCCGTGTTTCTCCAGATAATCTTTTAACGATGTTCTGCCCGATTTAGAACAAATCACTTCATAAGGTAACTTTTCCATTCCCGACTCCCCAAATACTTAGAATTATTTGCATTAAATAATGCTGCGATTACTGTAATTAATAACATATCGAAACAGAAAAATCTGTTTGCATTTAACCAAATACAGTTATCGCAAAATGTTCGTGTTTATCACTACACGATTAAAGTCTTTATAAATACTGACCTAATAAAACAGTCACAATACCTTTCTAAAATTACCCCACATACCTAGCTGGCAAATATATGGACAATATCAAAGTACATATAAAATAGCGTACAGGATCACATTTTCATGCCTGAAATCACACCAGTAGCTTATTAGTAGAAATCTCATCTTAAAAACAACAATAAAAAATCAATTTCCATAGTTTGAATCTATTGTTTACTTTATAATTTAATAGAAGTACTACTTCCCTATATTATTGGTATGAAGTGATTAATTCAGCTAGGTATAGCTGACACTGAACAAACCTCTGCCATCGATTCCTCCAGAATATTTAATCCATCTTCCAAATGTTTCTGGCTGATGGTCAACGGACTCAAGCATTTTATTACCTGATTATCTGCACCACTGGTTTCTATAATCAACCCCTTGCTGAATGCTTTTCGGGTAATACGGGATGCCAGAAGACCTGTTATACAATTTATCCCTTGTAGCATACCACGACCGCAAACAATGAAATGTCCTTCGCCAAATTTATTCGCCATACTTTTCAGACGATGGGTAAGATATTCACTTTTAGTATTGATTGATAAGGCAAACGTATTATCTATCCAATAGTTATCAATGGCCGCCTTAGCTGTAACAAAGGCAAGATTATTCCCCCGGAATGTACCGTTATGCTCTCCTGGCTGCCATTTATCAAGCTCCGGATGAATTAAAACCACAGCAAAGGGTAAACCATATCCGCTCAATGATTTGGACATAGTCACTATGTCAGGAATAATACCAGCAGATTCAAACGAAAAGAAATGACCAGTACGACCACACCCCGCTTGTACTTCATCAACAATCAAGATGACGCCATATTTTTGGCAAATAGCTGAAAGATTTTTCAGCCAACTCAATTTAGCTGCATTGACCCCACCTTCTCCCTGAACGGTCTCAACTATAATAGCTGCCGGGAGATCAATACCGCTGAAAGTATCACCTAATACTTTATTCAGGAAAACCGTCGTATCAATATGTTCCCCCAGGTAACCATCATAAGGCATACGTGTTACACCAGTGAGAACAATACCTGCTGCGGCTCGGTGATGTGAATTACCTGTAGTGGCAAGTGCTCCCAGACTGACACCATGAAAACCATTAGTGAAAGCAATGACGTTTTGCCTGCCGGTGACTTTACGCGCCAACTTCAGTGCAGCTTCTACCGCATTCGTTCCCGTCGGCCCGGTAAACTGGACAACATATTTCAAGGCACGGGGTTGCAGGATTTTATTGACAAATGTTTCTAAAAATTCGCCTTTCGCTACAGTATGCAAATCCAGTCCATGAGTGATGCCGTTATCACGAATATATTCAATTAAACGTTCTTTCAGAACAGGGTTATTATGACCATAATTCAATGCACCTGCGCCTGAAAGAAAATCTATATAAGAAGCTCCTGCTTTATCAAAGACCAGGTCATCCTGAGCATGATGAAATACTCGAGGGAATGATCGTGAATAGGACTGTACGCCTGATTCATATTTAGCAAAAATATCCATTTTTCTCACCTTGGTTAGCTAAGCCACAGTATAAAACCATTTTTTCTATATACGAAAATTATCATCCTCTCATTCTCTGTCTATGCACATTAAGGATTGATATTCAACGTTGCCTAACTGACATCAAAAATAGGATGCCAAAGAACGACAGAATACCAAGCCATTTCCATGTCAGACATTAAACTTCCCATAGTGAAATAAGCCATCCAGACTATTAAGACTTCTGATATTATATAAATTAGGGATGACTACCAATCTTTTAATTGCAAAAATAAATTATTTATTCTCAATATTTATTGATGACAAGCTTCCAGTGGAATATCAAAAAACATTCCAAATGATTAACTCCTTTTTCCCCACTAGCAACTTGGAAACTATCATTTTCTAGTTTTATAAGCATTATTGACTGCATGTTTCATAGCATATTATCAATAAACTCTTACTATGTTTATCATGTGTTAATATAAATGTAAACTAAAAACGTTAGACTAACTAAATATTAATTAAAACTTATCTTGTCAATGATGTGTTCTTTAACTCAACAATGTTAAATATATCAATAAATTATGACTAAATATCTTAATAGGCAGCCTATTTCAGTCAATTATATATAATCGAAGTAAAAATCAGCAATAACATTCTGAATTATAATTACTTTTAAAGATACAAAGAGATAATATAAATACATTTCTGGTTAGCATTAATCGCACGCTGAATTCGCCATAATTTTTATCATTTATTACTAAGGAGATGACATATTACCTTATTGAATTAAAATTAAATTAATTAAAATAAAAAAATAGATATAAGTTAATGTGTATTAACTACTAATACAATATGATAATATTAATTACTAAAAACAAATAAAAAAATTATAATCAAGATGACTTGATACCAATATAATAAAAAGGGCCTTTCAGAAGTCAGCCGGCACCATTCTCATTTTGAATCTTTAACTTCTACGATATGCCAGCCACCCAGAAATATTCTGAATGGCTGGTCAACCAGGAAAATACTGCCTATCCCAGCCTCATGCCAATTCCCTCTGCCGTTGAACAGTCACAATATGGTCAGCTTTAGCGAGGAGATCAGCATTATATGAAACAACAATCCACAAACCGGGCCAATGCTCAGGTAAAGTGGACCACAAGCGGCGGGCCGTATCTGCATCTAATGACGAATCACAGTTATCAACGATATAAACGTCAGCAGGACGGCATAGCATCCGGGCCAATGCCAAACGCTGGCGCTGACCACCAGACAATTGCCCGGCATTGCCAGAATTAATGACAGTATCAAGCCCTTCCGGCAATTCATATGATCCGGGAATCAAACCTACCGCCTCCAAAGCCCGTGCCATGACGTCATCGTTAATATCCGTGTCACCCAATGCTAAGTTTTGTCTTACCGTTCCACCAAAAAAACCCGCTTTCTTTCTGGCATAGCCAATACGTGGATTCCGCCACCAGTTTTCATTTCCCAACACTTCTCTGTTATTCCACAGCACACTGCCGGAACTGGATTTTTCCAAGCCAATCAAGTAACGCAAAAAGGTAGTTTTACCCGCGCCAATATCACCAACAATGCCAATAATCTGATTAGCCGTCGCCTCAAACGAAACCGGAAGCTGAGTATTTGAACAGGAAAGATGATTAACACTCAGCTTATGCAGCGCCTCACCTTTCTCATCTTGCTCATATTCTTTGGTCTCTTTTTTATCTAGCAAAAGCTGTTTGATTCGCCCATAACACACATCAGCATTTTTGTAATAGGCAACGGCCCGACCAAAGAAAAATATCTGTTCACTGATCCAGCCTATATAGGTCAAAAATAATGCCAGGTTACCTACGGTAAAACTGCCATCAACGATTCGTTTACTGACTATCAATAAAACAGCTGATGTTCCAAGTATCACAATATTTTTGAACAAACCAGAAAGCAGGTCAGTAAATACCTGATGTCTGGCTTGAATAGCCCGGCGACTGACAAATTTCTGCGACAATCTCTCAATCTGCCCCTCAATTTTGTTGCTAAGACGCAAATCGCGTATGCCCGTTAAAACATCAGTAATCTTGCCGGCAATATCTCCCTGGGATTGACGTTTACTCGCCTGTAAATTACCTACTTTGCGTTTAAGTATCGCCCCAATCCAAAGGCCCGCAATCATAGGCATAAGAGCAAGCGTGGTTATTGTGTCGGTGTTGATAAGCACAACTAATGCGATAATTAAAAGTAAGGCACGGTAGAGAAAATCAGAGGTCCAGCTCAAAAATTCCGCAATTTCATCACTGTCATCACGAATGCGGTTCAAAAGATCGCCTTGTGAAAAAGTGTGTCTCTGATTGTGGGAACAATGGCTCACGCCCCACAAAACCCGTTCTTTCAGGTAAGCACTGACTTTAAAGATCAGCGTAAAGTCCAGACTTAATCCCAAAAAGAGAATCAATGATCGCAAGACCATGGTTGCAATCGCAGAGGCAAGCAACCACCAGACCACAGGGTTAGCAGGTTCATTCATCGCTCTATCCAGTAACTGGCTGATCAAGTAACCAACCAATAGCGGAAAACCGTGCATAAGTGTCCACACAACCATGGTGATGAAATAGAGAGGGGCAAACCTTTTCACGAGATCAATCAAGGCCGGTAACATTTCGGATTTAGTTGATACACTGGATATAGTCATACAATGAGTCCATGATTGCTGGTTAATGTTGCGATTTCAGCTTCTGGAATTCGCTGCTGAATCCGTCCATCATCAACAATGATGATTTCATCAACGGCTGAAAGCGTGTGAAGACGGTGTGCGACCATCACTACGGTGCGATTGCGGCTTAGTTTTTCAAGTAATTTCAGCCAACTCTCTTCAGTCCGGGGATCAAGTTGAGATGTTCCTTCATCAATAATCACCAGCGAACAATGCTGCAACATCACTCTGGCACCCGCTATCATCTGAATTTCACCTTCCGACAGCATCCGGCCATGAGTGCCAACCTGCGTATCAAGGCCATCAGGTAACGCCCTGGCCCATTCAAGCGCATCCAACTCCTGGAGAACCTCCCAAATTTGATTGTCAGATATTTCATCGCTGAACAGTGTTAAATTTTCTCGCAGCGTTGCGGAAAACAGATGGGAACGCTGACTAAGAACGGAAACCTTTTTTGCAAACTCTTCAGGTTTAATTGTCGAAACATCAATATTTCCAATGGTCACTCTTCCTGAATCAGGTCGCGCAAATCCACACATCAAATTAAGAATGGTACTTTTTCCCGCGCCTGTTCTGCCAATAATGCCAATTTTGCTTCCCGGAGCGACGTAAAAATTAACACCATGCAAAATCTGTGCTTCTTCCCCGTTATAACTGAAATCAACATTATCAAAATGGATAGAAAGAGGACCATCAGGCAACAAATTATCTGATGATTTAACTGGCGCACCTTCATTTAACGTTTTTGTCGCCAGTGATAAAGCAGCAAATAATTTCTGTATTAGCTCTATCTCTGATGACATATCCTCCACCGGCTCGCGAAGTTTATCAACGTAGAGATAAATCATGGTTAATGTACCAATGCTTAAGTTATTCTCACCAAGTAATTGAAGCCCAAAACCAAAACCTATACCGAAACACAGTGCAAAAAAGAGCTGAGTAATTGGCCAGAACGCTCTGCCGCCAATATAAGCACTGCGTTCAAATTTGAGCAATATCGACAGCATTTTACGAAATGCGGTGGCAGGCCAATGCGCCTGTGACAATGGCTGTAAATCATCCATTGCATGTAATGAATCACCGATAAAACCAAAGATTCGGGCTTTTTCATTGCGCGCAATTAGCCAGCGACGAACAGAAAGCCGGGTTAATTGAATTAATACATATGCCACCAGTATTACAACAATAGCCATAGCAATACCTGCCTGGGGCATGACGCTGAATATAATTATCAATGTACCCAGTGTCATTGCTAAATTAGCAATGGCTTTGAAACCCGCTTTAGAAATCGTTTTTCCTATAATGTCAGCATTACCTTCGATATTTTCCAGTAACTCTCCCTGCGATCTTCGTTCTATTTCCAATACAGGTAACACTGTCATCACATGATGAAAAAGCTTGTATCTAATGGTATCAGCAATACCCCAACCAGCCTTGGTGCTCATATAACTGGTCACCAGACTACCGATCACACCAATCGACGCGATAAAAATATAAATGATTGCCAGCATGATAAGTTGATCAGCAGTCGTACCTGATGTCGCCTTATCAACGTAATTCCTGATAATATAAGGACCACTTAGATCACATGATAATGTCACGGCTAAAGCCAGAAAAGCACATACAACCGTTCCCTTAAATGGTATGGCGCTATGTAGCAGTATCCGCCATACAGTTAACTTCTTTGACATGATTTTTTCCATCTTTTGGTTATGGCACCTCAGTAGAATTAGGGATGTTATTCAAAACATCGGGATTATTAATAACAGATTGATTACAGCAGCAAGATCTTGTTCACAATTAGCAAAATGCAATTATCGCAAAATATCCGCATTTATCACTATCTGATTGAAGTCTTTATAAACACTATCACAAGAAAACAAAATTTATATCTTATTCTATAATGTCAATACCTTTGTGAGGTTATTTAACATCCTAATTGGAAGATATATCACCAATGTGAGTAATAAATAACTGGCTCCAAGTCATGAATCATAAATAGAGGAAAAACCGGTGATAATCCCAACGAATTATAATGATTTCCACAAATATATAGCGATTATATAAATGAATTCCTATTCAATATTAACGCACCTTGAATTGCCCACAATTTCAGCGAGTTATGACTAACAAGGCGGTAGCCTACTTTATATTGAATTATCCATATTCACTACTCATATTATCGGATAATATTTGGTCACAAAAAACAAATGAAAGAATTATAACCAAGATGAATTTATACCAGTAAAAGGGCCTTTCGGCCCAGGTAATCGTTTGCGTAATTAATCCAAAATAACACCGATACGGTGCGCTACTTCTTCATACGCTTCAATCAGACCACCAAGACTTTGGCGGAAACGATCTTTATCCATTTTGTCTAAAGTCTCTTTATCCCACAAACGGCTGCCATCAGGAGAGAACTCATCCCCCAGAATCACCTGCCCTTTAAACAAACCAAATTCCAGTTTGAAATCAACTAAAATCAAACCGGCATCATCAAACAATTTACTCAATACTTCATTAGCCTTGTAGCTTAATCTTTTCATCTCAGCCAGATGTTCTTTGCTAACCCAGCCAAAAGTTTCACAATAAGACTCATTCACCATTGGATCGTGCATAGCATCATTTTTCAGAAACAAATCGAACAGAGGTGGATTCAATATTGCACCTTCCTCAACACCAAGGCGTCTGACCAATGAACCCGCAGCCCGATTGCGAATAACACATTCAACCGGCACCATATCCAGATTTTTAACTAATACTTCGGTGTCTGATAACAGACGTTCCATTTGTGTCGGGATACCCGCTTCTTCCAGTTTACTCATGATGAAATGGTTAAATTTGTTATTCACCATCCCCTTGCGATCAAACTGTTCAATGCGTTCGCCATCCAATGCTGATGTATCATTACGGAACTCCAACACCAGCAAATCAGGATTATCAGTGGTGTACACCGTTTTTGCCTTCCCACGATACAACTCAGCTCTTTTCTGCATCTTATTACTCCAAAATATCTCTACTGAATAAACGTCAGAGATAAATAATAAAGCAGATTGCTGACAAAATCCTGTTCAAAAGGTCGATTTTTTCTATCGTTATCGGGTTAGTCTACAAAACGAACTAATCTTTAGGCCAACAGTCTTCTCCTCATCCAATTAAAATAACCAAAATTATTACCTGAAAATAAAATTCCGTTTTTTGTGAATCCAAAAATTCTCTCAGAGACCATTACTTGGTGCATTAACTATTACAACAAATATTGCGCCTGAAATATAAGTATTATTTATGGTTATTATTGCAAACTCTAAAGATGTTTAGACACCAGCTCTTCAAGGGACAGACTTTCAGGGAGAAATTATGGATGGAGGAAGTCTCTTAACACGGAGGTAAATTTGTTTTTTGTACGAATTTTTATTAATTCAAAGTGCTGACTAAAAAACCAGCACTTTATCAACAAAGGGGCAATTCATTTCGCCCCTTTATTTATATCTATAATCCTGTCGTCTGGCTGAAAGCAGCTTTCAATACTGCAACCAGCTCATCATTTTGTGACTGGGTCAACGGCTTACCTTTCTCACTAATAAACTGCAAGCTACTTCGGTTATTCAAATCACCAACCTGTAATTTGTAATCACCTTCGCTGATAGAAGGTTCATTAACCCCCATTGATTTCCAGTCCGATGCGCTAAGACCTTTATAAGTTACAGCGATAGAACCCGTCGAACGGCTGCGGCTACCCACTTTCATACCCGCTTTTTCCAGCGCTGCCGGCAACCTATCCCAGACGATATTATATGGCGCACGAACAATCATCTGAGGCAACCCAGAAGTGTCACCGCCACTCTGTACATCTAATGGCCCCAAATTGCGGGCTGCCGTATTATCGCTAATCCGTTCACGCTGCTGGTTCACACCTTCGATCAACTCATTGAGCATCAGTGCGTTATAACGTTGGATTTCGATAGGATCCGTTATTAGTTGATCACCTTGTCTCAGGCCTTCATTAGTAACTGATAATTCAATCTGATAACTCCGGTGTGCAATACTGATACGATAGCGAACCTGATACGGAACGTTTTCATCTGCACGCAGCCACTCAATCCAGTCGGTTGTCAGTGTCTGACCAGCATCATCGCGCTGGCTAACTTTGTAACCTTTTTTCAGCAGAACATTATTAATCTGTAACCACAGATTGCTATTCTCAGGTGTGTTTTCAAGCAGCAATTTACTGCTCTTCACACTATTTTCAGCACGGGTGCCACTCAACAGGGCCAATGCCTGCGATGGTGGGCGAATATCAAGCCCTTTGCCAACCTGTCCTTTTGATACTGTTGGTGGAATATCATATTCACCATTCTGTAATGGCAATATCATACCCGCAGGAACATTCAGCGCTTTCAGAGGAGGTGCTTCAAGATACGTGTCATCATCATTGATCTGACGCTTATAACTTTGGTCACCAGAACACGCTGCCAATAACACTACCAGTGACATACCAGCAGCCTTCATCACCTTTGATTTTTGCAACAATATTGCCATTAAAATTCCCTAAATTTTACAGTAATCCGGCCGTTTTCAAGGCTTTTTCGACTGAGACTTTTCCTGCACCTGTCAATGGCGTCATCGGCAGACGCAGCGTGTCATCAGCAATCAGCCCCAGTTTGTAACATACCCATTTGACTGGAATTGGGTTAGGTTCAACAAAGAGTTGATGGTGTAAATCCATCAGGCGGTTATTCAGTTTACGCGCTTCGGCAAACTGGCCGCTCAACGCCAACTTACAAAATTCAGCCACTTCAGCAGCCGCAATGTTTGCAGTAACAGAAATTACCCCTTTACCACCCAGCTGGATAAAATCCAACCCACTTGCATCATCACCACTCAACAAGATGAAGCTATCATCATTAACTAACTCTTGGATTTGACTGACACGACTTAAGTTCCCTGTAGCTTCTTTAATTGCGACAATATTTTTAATCTTCGCCAAACGCGCTACAGTTGGCGGCAACAGATCACACCCGGTACGGGAGGGCACATTATACAGAATTTGTGGCAAATCAGTATTTTCAGCAATCGTTTTAAAATGCTGATATAAACCTTCCTGCGATGGCTTATTATAATAAGGCGTTACCGTCAGGCAACCAACAACACCACTGTTTTCAAAACGTTTCGTCAGAGATATTGCCTCAGCAGTCGCATTGGCGCCTGTTCCGGCGATGACCGGAATACGTCCGTCGGCCAGTTCCACCGTTGTCAAAACAACATCACCGTGCTCATCGTGACTCAGTGTGGCAGACTCTCCGGTTGTTCCTACCGAAACGATCGCTGATGTACCACTGGCAACATGGTAATCAATTAACTTTTTCAAACTGGTCTTATCAACACGACCATTCGCATCCATTGGTGTTACCAGCGCAACAATACTGCCTGTAAATTCAAAGCTCCCGCTAGACATTACATACCCCCCTATACAAACAAGAGTTCAATGGTACTTTCTAGTCATACAGAAGGAAACTATTTAACACAGGATTTCAATGAATTTTGTTAATACCGGATAACCTCCATTAAAAAGAAGTGATAACCGAAGTAATTTATTGAAATTCAAAGGTGGGGAATGAGAACAATAGAGCAACTTTGATACGATTGACCTTGGCAGTATACCCTTTTTGTGTTTACCTTAAATAAACTACAGCAGAGAAGGAAAAGTGACTTTGCCGCAATCAGAACAACATTTTCTCGTTATAACCGCTTTAGGTGCTGACCGTCCTGGTATCGTCAACACGATCACTCGTCTTGTGAGTGAATGTGGTTGTAATATTGAAGACAGCCGCTTAGCGATGTTTGGTGAGGAATTCACCTTCATTATGCTGCTTTCCGGTAGCTGGAACGCTATCACCATGATTGAATCTTCGCTGCCACAGAAAGGGGCCGAACTGGATCTTCTTCTCATCATGAAACGTACAAGATGTGATGATCATACAACATTTCCTTCTACGGTTTCTGTCAAGGTTGATGTTGATGATTCACCCGGTATTGTTGAGCAGTTTACCAATCTGTTTACCACGCAGGATTTTAATATTGCTGAACTGGTATCAAAAACACAGTCACCAGAAGATGATATCCCTGCCCGACTACAAATCCAGATTACCGCTCACAGTCTATTAGATGATGACGGCATAATTATTAAGCAGGCGTTTAATAAGCTATGTACAGATCTAAATGCACAAGGCAATATTAGTATTCTTGAACCACTTTAGCAGAAAGATTAAACGGAGAATACGTGATGAGCCCATTGAAAGCCGGTGATAAGGCCCCTCAATTCAGCCTTCCTGACCAAGATGGAGAAACAATCAACTTGTCTGATTTCGAAGGTCAGCGTGTTTTAGTTTATTTTTACCCTAAGGCAATGACTCCTGGTTGTACTGTACAAGCCTGTGGTCTGCGCGATGAAATGGATACATTAAAGGAGTCAGGTGTTGAGGTATTAGGCATCAGTACTGATAACCCAAGTAAACTGTCACGCTTTGTGGAGAAAGAAATGCTGAACTTCACATTGTTGTCCGATGAGGATCATCGAATTGCTGAGCAATTTGGTGTCTGGGGTGAAAAGCAGTTTATGGGGAAAACCTATGATGGTATCCACCGTATCAGTTTTCTGATTGATGCCAAAGGTAATATTGAGCATGTTTTTGATAAATTTAAGACCAGTGATCACCATCAGATCGTGGTGGATTATCTGAAACAACATCCTTAATAAAAAACCGCTAAAAAATTAATCGTACTCATTCAGCAACTCAAGATACCAAGGGCAAGTACAAGGGAAGATTTCCATCCCGTACTTGCCCTAATAACGAATAACCGGCATTAACCCAGAGATAAATACAAAGTCCATTTTCATATTAAAAATAGATTTATTCTTTTATTTCATCGTCTTCTGTTATAACCATCTCCTCCGGCCATGCATGAATAACGGCTTTAATCAGCGTCGCCAGCGGAATAGCAAAGAATATGCCCCAAAATCCCCATAAGCCACCAAAAGTAATCACAGAAAGAATAATCACCAGCGGATGCAAGTTTACTGCTTCAGAGAACAAAATCGGCACCAGTAAATTGCCATCCAGCCCCTGAACAACCAAATAAGCAATAACCACGGTCCAGAAATCTGTCCCGACGCCCCATTGAAATAAAGCAACCAATACAACAGGGATGGTGACAATCACCGCTCCCACATAAGGAATTAACACTGACAGCCCAACCAGAACAGCAAGCAACAACGAATAATCTAACCCAAGAAATGCGAATACAGCGTAGGTACAGATACCAACAATCACCATTTCCGTCACTTTACCACGAATATAGTTAGTGATTTGCTGATTCATCTCGCGCCATACCTGCCCGGCTAAAATGCGGTTACGTGGCAAAACCCGTTGTAACGCTTGCAGCATCTGGTTTTTATCTTTCAGCAGGAAAAAGGCCATTAGTGGCACAAGAATCAGATAGATAGCTAATGTCAGCAAACCAATCAATGAAGCTACCGAAAACTTCACCACAGATTCCCCAGCTGTTGAAATCTTACTACGCAGATTTTCGGCCATCATATCAATGATGCCGGCATCAACCAAAGCCGGATAACGGGTCGGTAGTGTTTGAGCATATTCATTAAACCGGTTAAGCATATTCGGCATATCTGACAACAGATTAATTCCCTGCTGCCATGCCGTTGGTGCCACAATCAGAATAACCAGCAAGCTGATCCCGGAAAAAATAATCAGCACAATACAAACAGCGACTGTCCGCGAACATCCCAGCTTCTCAAGTTGGGCGGTTGGCCATTCCAATAAATAAGCGAGAACAATCGCCACCAGTAATGGCGTCAAAATGCCATGTAAAAAATAAATAATGCAAAACCCTGCCAGGAGGATGACAAACAACGCAATAACTTGCGGATCAGTAAACCGACGGCGATACCACTGTATAATCATATCCAGCATTGACCAGGCTCCTTGATAGCAATATTCATGTTTCTATTTTTGTTAAAAATTGTACTAATTGGTTAATTTTAAGGTACCCTTGTTCATCATACACGTATTATCTAAAACGATGGCTAAATGAGAGCATTTTTGTTTTATGAAAATAATGTCTAAACAGTCCCCGACAGCAATATTAATCAGTACATTGTTGCTAGTAAGTCCCCCTGTTCTCAGCGCCTCTATTGAAGATTCATTGCCGGATATAGGTACCACGGCAGGTTCAACCCTGAGCATCAATCAGGAACTGGCAATGGGCGATTTTTACGTCCGCCAGATGCGTGATAACGCTCCGCTGATTTATGACCCATTATTGACACAATATATCAACACCCTTGGACAAAGGTTGGTGGCTAATGCAGATTCAGTTAAAACACCTTTTCACTTTTATCTGATCAATAACCCGAATATCAACGCTTACGCTTTCTTTGGCGGTAACGTTGTGCTCCATGCCGCACTTTTTCGTTATAGCCGTAATGAAAGCGAACTGGCATCCGTTATAGCCCACGAAATTTCCCACGTCACTCAGCGCCATCTGGCACGAATGATGGAAGATCAACAGCGTACCGCGCCGCTGGCTTGGGCAAGCGCTCTGGGCGCTATCCTGTTGATGATGGCTAACCCACAAGCAGGAATGGCGGCACTCAGCGGGACTTTTGCCGGTATCCAACAAGGTATGATCAGCTTTACTCAATCCAATGAGCAGGAAGCTGACCGCATTGGTATGCAGACGCTACGCAAAGCGGGTTTTGATCCCCAAGGCATGCCGGATTTTATGCAGATCCTGGCAGATCAGACTCGTTACAGTTCTAAACCACCAGAGATGTTGCTGACTCACCCATTACCTGACAGCCGCCTTGCTGATGCCCGTAACCGTGCTAACCAATATCCCGCCAAGCGTGTTCCACAATCTCAAGATTTTCTGTTCGCCAGAGTCCGTATTATGGGAATGTACACTACGGAGCAACGCGGCTATCTGGAACAAATTTTGGAAAATTACCGTAAAGGCACAGTTAAAGAGCAACTTGCCGCCGCTTATGGACAGGCAATCTTACTTTCTCAGGATAAAAAATACACTGAAGCGCGGGCTATTCTGGAACCATTATTAGCAAAACAACCCGATAACCTCTGGTTTATCGACACAATGACCGATATTGATATTGAACAGAACCGAACGGCTCAGGCTATCACCCGATTACAGAACGCCTTACAGAAACAAAAAGACAATGTGGTCTTACAGATTAATCTGGCAAACGCGCTCATTCGCGCAAAGCAATACCCGCAGGCTACAAAGCTGCTCTACCGTTATACGTTCAATAATCCTGATGATCCAAACGGTTGGCACCTGATGGCGGAAGCCGCTGCCCAACAAGGCAAACGCCATGAAGAATTATCGGCGTATGCGGAAGAAATGGCACTTCGTGGTCAGTTTGACAATGCCATTAAATACCTCAGCAGTGCCAGCGCCCTGGTAAAATTAGGTAGTTATGATCAAGAACGTTATGATGCCCGTATCGATCAGTTACGCCAGCTACAACAGCGTTACAATCAATACAAACGTTAAGGAACTTTCATGCAACAAGTGATCATTTATCATAACCCCCGCTGTTCTAAAAGCCGTGAAACTTTGGCTCTTATTGAAGAGCAAGGCATTAAGCCGCAAATTATTCTCTATCTGGAGCTCCCTCCCACGGTAGAACAATTATCTGTTCTGTTAAAACAGCTTGATTTTCATGATGCGCGCCAGTTGATGCGAACGAAAGAAGATCTATACAAAGAGTTGAATCTGGCCGATGAAAAACTTACTCAACACGATCTACTGAAAGTGATGGTTGCCAATCCTAAACTGATTGAGCGTCCTATTGTCGTTTGTGGTGATAAAGCCAAGCTTGGGCGCCCACCGGAACAAGTAAAAGAAATTCTTGGCTAATCCGGTAGATATGATGATGGTGAAACCACCATCATCGTCACAGATGCAGAATATCCTTCACAAATGGAATCGTCAGCTTGCGCTGGGCAACGATCGAAGCGTGATCTAACTGATTCAAAGTCATAAACAGCGTCCGCATTTCTCTGTCTAATCTTTTCAGTAAGAAGCGCCCCACATCTTCCGGCAACTCAAACCCACGTAATTTTGCCCGCAGTTGCAAAGCCTGTAATTTCTCATCATCGGAAAGCGGTTGTAATTTATAAATTTGCCCCCAATCCAGACGGGAAGCCAAATCAGGTAACCTAAGATCAATCTGACGAGGTGGACGATCGCCACTGATAAGTAAACAAGTGCGACCGATTTCCAGAATGCGATTATAAAGATTGAAAATCGCCATTTCCCACTCTTCATCACCAGCAATACATTCGATATTATCGATACAAACCAGTGATAAGTGTTCCATGCCATCAAGCACCTCAGGGATAAAATAGGCACGTTTATCCAGCGGAACATAGCCCACAGCTTCATCTTTCAGGGACAATTCAGCACATGCGGCATGCAACAAATGACTTCGTCCCCCACTATCACGGGACCAAAAATAAATATAGCTGCCATGCGGCTGATTAATGGCCAATTTGATTGCAGCTAACAGGGTGGCGTTTTCCCCCGGAAAGAAACTGGCAAAAGTTTCATCATCGGGAAGATATAAAGGTAATGAAAGCTGCGATGGTGTGTTCAGAAGCACCTCAAACAGAGCAGGTAACAAGCGCAAACAAGTTTATCACAGAAAATAGTTGTAAATGAACTGTATAGATAAATAATAAAAAAACTATTTTTTAGATTCAATAAGTTAAACCCATTTCAGTCTCCCCTTAAATGCACAATATTTATTCATAATACAGAACAATCTGCAAGCACTGGTGAAATATTCTGAATGCGAAAACAGGAAAGACGTGACTGCTCCCCGCCGTAAAAAACGGCGAGGCTTCCCACTTCTCAGGCCGCAACCGTCTTTATGACGGATTTACACTGGCCTCCGTGGGCAGAAACGACGAGTCCCGCCGCCTGTAATGCTGTTATGCCCTTGCGCTGGATGTTGAGCGCCGCATTGATATCGCGATCATGTTCCGTTTGGCACATTGGACACATCCAGTACCGCTGGCTTAAGGGCATTTCTGATTCTTTATGACCGCAACAATGACAGGTTTTCGAACTGGCGAACCACTGATCCAGTTTGACCAGATGGACGCCCGCTGCTGCGGCTTTGTATTCCAGTTTCTTAATGAAACCATGCCAGCCCGCATCCCCGATAGCGCGGGCAATGCGGTGATCCTTCATCATGTTGGCCGATTTTAGTGTCTCAACAATGAGCGCTTGGTTTTCGTCAACCCTTGTCCGAGAGAGTTTGTGTTGAAAATCGGCGCGGGCATTGGCTACCCGCTCATGGACTGCCGCCAGACGTAATCGGGCCTTCCCGCGGTTAGCACTGCCCTTTTGTTTGCGGGACAGCGATTTCTGCTTTCGACGCAGGTTACGGGTGGCGTTGATAAGGTGACGCGGGTTATTGACCTTCTCCCCATTCGACTCGATAAGATAGTGGGACAAACCCCTATCGCAACCGGTCACGCGGGTGATAACGCCCGGCTTTTCCCGCGCCTCTTTTCCATCGTCACACAGGATAGCGGCGAAATATTTTCCCGTGGCGGTTCGGGACAGCGTAATGCTCTTCACGTCCCCTGCAATTTCTCGGTGTATGCGCGCCTTTATCGGTGACAATTTCGGGAGCTTCACCGCACCCTCCCGCACTTTCACCCCAACACAGTGATAGCTGGATTGCTTGCCCTGTTTGCGTTTGAACGTGGGAAATTGGGCGCACAACTTCGGATTGAAGAAATTATCAAACGCAGTATGCAGATTGATAACCGCCTGCTGTAACGCGATAGCGTCATATGCCTTGAGCCAGGCGTACTTGCGGGATTTCTTCGCGACCGCCAGGAGCGGTTTGAGGTCTTTGCGCGGATTTAAACTCACGCCGTGACGTTTGTAAGCCTGCTTTTTAATGTGCAGCGCCTTGTTGTACGCAAAACGGACCGCACCGAACTGGCCATTAAGATACTCGGCCTGTTCGGGTGTGGGGTAGAGGCGGACTTTGGTCGCTCTTAACATATTCAGCGCTCATTGATAAAGTGCATTCATTTTAGCCTGTTTTACCGGCAGATATTAATTCAGTCAGGATACGTCGCAGTAGCCCGCCTTAAAGCCCTTTGGGCTTTTCGCCTTATATCCCCGCCCGCACTGGGCAAGGGTTTACGGCGGTTTTTGCTAAGTTTTTAATTTCATGCTATCTAAGAGGAAATAGTCAGATGGTGAGATTTGTCAGTTTTCAGAAGGATCAATGTAATAGTTCTTTACTGATAACAAAAAGGCGATGATAGTGGTAATCCTTGTCATAGCCCCAACAATAATCAGCCCAAGTTATATAGAAATCATCCCATGATGTAATCAAGTTCAGTGGACGCTCCTCTATGGTGCCATCAGAAACATATACATGATATCCATCAGCATTGATTGCCCAGGCAATCATACGTTCCCAGAACCTGCGCCCATCTGATGTCTGCTCACTGTCAGACACGACAATAGAATAGTTTTCAAGAAAGAACCTGAAAAATTCTTGTGGTAAGCCTCTCACAGCCCCATCATGCTGAGGAAGGACTGTACGCCATACAAGTATCTGTGTGCATGTGTTTTTGGATGGAATAATGTGTTCCATAAACTCCATTTTCACAGCATAAACCGTTTCCGGCTTATCTGCGCCAGTAACTAATCTGTACTGATTGCCAGAAACAGATGCTAATAAGCGATAACCATGTGGTGTAACAAATCCAGGCAAAGAGAAAACCTTCACCCCACGCTCAATGAAAGCCTGAGTATGCTCTACATTTTTCTCTGTCATGTTAAGCTTGATATTAAAATCTGCTTCTGGGATGAGAACGGGCATCTTCTCTTTTACTGTATAACTATTCATCGTCTCCTCCAACAGTTGTCGGAGCACTTCTGAAAAAAAGCCGAAATTCTTTGCTTCGGCATTAGGCATATCTGATACGCAGTGTATTAACAAAATGATAAATAATCAACGTCCGGCTGACGTAAAAACGAGCAATCCACTATTTTCATGAAATAAGAAATCCCTCTGCAACGCCCTGTACAACCTGACATTTTCACGCTATGTTCAATACAAACAAAGCTCACATTCTATCGCTATTCCTCACACTATTCAGATTAATATGCCAACAAAATCCCAACAAATTTAACATAAGTGCTAATCTTAATAAGAAGTGGGCGCGCTCTGATTTACCGCCTACCCCATTATCAACTGACATAATAAACAGGAAGCTGAGTAATGAAAAAAATCCTATTGTGTTGCTCTGCCGGCATGTCCACCAGCATGCTGGTACAACGTATGCAGGCAGAAGTGACAAAACGAGCATTGGATATTGAGATCAAGGCCGCCTCTACCATCGAATTAAAACATCTGATAACCGATGCCGACGTTGTTTTACTTGGCCCGCAAGTAAGACATCAGCTGGCTCATTTTTCCGCTATCGCCAAACCACTCGGCAAGCCGATAGACATTATTGACATGATGGATTACGGCGCTCTCCGTGGTGACAAAGTTCTCGATAAGGCATTAAGCCTGTTGGAATAATCAACTTCATCATCATACGGAGTGCCCTATGAGCCTCTATACTGCTTTCATACGCGTAATAGAAAGCCATATTGTCCCGCTTGCAGGACGAATCGGTAATCAGCGACATATTAGTGCGATACGTGACGGCTTTATCTCAGCCATGCCATTTTTACTCATCGGCAGTATCATGTTAATTGTGGCAAACCCGCCATTTGATTCACAAACTTCATCCTCATTCGGTCAGGCTTGGTTGTCCTTTGCTAAAACTCACTGGGATACCATCACCATGCCTTACTTTATGACCATGGGATTAATGAGCATATTTGTTTCGGTCGGCACGGCCTACAGCCTGGCTAAATCCTACGGTCTGGATGGATTAACTTCTGCTTTACTGTCACTAATGGCATTTTTATTAGCGGCAGCACCACAAATAGAAAACAAAATAGCACTCGATTTTCTCGGAGGAGCAGGTGTATTCACCGCATTGATTTGCGCTATCTGGTCAGTTGAACTGACACGTTTATTAAAAAAATACAACATCACCATCCGTATGCCGGCACAAGTACCACCGGCGATTGCCCGTTCCTTTGAACTTTTATATCCGGTCACCGGTATCCTGCTGACGGTTTACCCTATCAGTTTGCTCTTGCAGAGTGAATTCAATCTGCTCATTCCAGCCGCCGTCATGCAGATTTTTCAACCCCTCATTTCCGTCGGTGACACACTGCCAGCCATTATGCTGGCAGTGCTGATTGCCAATCTGCTGTGGTTTGCCGGTATTCACGGCGCTAACATTGTTACTGTCCTGTTGAGCCCCATATTTATGGCAAATATTGCCACCAATGCGGCATTAATGGCTCAAGGAGCTGCTGCAACCCAAATTCTCACTGATCCCTACTGGTCATTTTATATCTGTCTTGGTGGCTCCGGCTCCACCCTGGCTCTGGCTATTCTTTACCTACGCAGCCGTTCTATACACTTGCGTACTATCGGAAAACTGAGCGCAGTTCCGGCTATTTTCAACATTAACGAACCTCTGTTATTTGGTTCACCGATTGTTATGAACCCAACCCTATTAATTCCACTATTGGTTGTGCCATTGGTCAATGCAGTCTTATCTTACAGCACCCTGCATCTTGATCTGGTGCATAAAATGGTCGCTATCTCTCCCTGGACCACGCCGGCCCCATTCGGTGCAATGCTTTCCGCCGCCTGGGATTACCGTGCGGCAGTGCTGGCTATCGTGTTGATGATAATCGATCTATTTATCTGGTATCCCTTCTTCAAAGTTTATGAAAAGCAATTAATCAATGAAGAACATAAGCAGCAAGAAGAGACGATATCCACCCGCGTAGAAACTTAATCTTAGCCATAATCTTCGGAGGATTTACACATGGATTTGGAACAAACTGTTGTCGAACTGCTGATTCATGCCGGGAGCGCACGCAGCCATGCGCTGATGGCATTACAACATGCCAGAAACGGTGACTTTCAAGCTTCACAAACACTGATGGCTGAATCTCAACAGGCAATCAAGGAGGCGCATGCCATTCAAACTACTCTCATCGGATTGGATGAAGGCAGCGGTAAATTGCCTGTCAATCTGATCACTATACATGCACAGGATCATTTGATGAACGCGATGGTTATTCAGGATCTTGCCGGCGATATGATTGAACTCTACCGCCGGATGCCATCACAGGAGGAAAAAATATGAAACAAATCAAAATAGCCGTTATCGGCGGCGGTAGCAGCTACACACCTGAGTTAGTAGAAGGACTCATTCAACGCAACAAAAGCATTCCACTCTCTGAACTGGCATTAGTTGACATTGATGGTGGAAAACAGAAAGTAGAAATTATCGCTGCACTTACCCGTCGTATGCTAGCCCGTCATGGCCTGGAACACGTTATCGTCAGCGTACATTTCACACCGGATAATGCAATTCGCGGCGCCAGTTTTATTTTGACTCAATTGCGTGTCGGCCAGCTTCCGGCACGTGCTATGGATGAACGTCTAGGGCTGAAATATGGCTTAATCGGTCAGGAAACGACAGGCGTAGGTGGATTTGCCAAGGCGCTGCGTACCATCCCCGTTTTGCTGGATATCGCCCGTAAAGTTGAACAACTTGCGCCAGATGCATGGATTGTTAACTTCACTAATCCGGCGGGGATCGTCACCGAAGCGGTTTCCCGTTACAGCAAAGCAAAAATTATCGGTCTGTGTAATGTCCCGGTCACCATGCACCATATGATTGCCAATATGCTGCAACACCCTTATCAAGATGTACAATTACGTTTTGCAGGGCTTAATCATATGGTTTGGGTACACCAAGTACTGGTTTCAGGGCGGGATGAAACGCATCGGGTACTTGATATGTTATGCAACGGTGTGGCATTAACCATGAATAACATTAAAGAATCCCCCTGGCCCCCGCCATTACTCAGAGCATTAGGCGCAATCCCCTGCCCTTATCATCGCTACTTCTATCAGACCCGCAACATGTTGCAGGAAGAGCGCGAAGCCGCCGCCAAACAAGGCACACGGGCAGAACAAGTCATGAAAGTAGAACAGGAGCTGTTTGAACTGTATGCCGATCCAAACCTTGCTCACAAACCAGAACAGCTCAGTTTCCGCGGTGGCTCATTCTATTCTGAAGTTGCACTGGATCTGATGTGCGCTATTCACAACAATCTTGGCAGCCAACTGGTGGTTAATACCCCTAACCACGGTGCTATCCGCGGCCTGCCGGACGATGCCGTCATTGAAACCAACTGTATCATTAATGCAGAGGGTGCCCGCCCGCTGACATTTGGCCGCCTGCCTGACAGTATGTACTCTCTGACCCAACAGATAAAAACCTTCGAGCGTTTGACGATTGAAGCAGCAGTTCATGGCGATCGCAACGCGGCACTGCGGGCATTGATCACCAACCCACTGGTTGCCGATGTAGATATTGCTTCACCGCTTTTGGATGACGTATTGGCGATAAATCGTGATTATCTGCCGCAATTTTAATGAATAATTTGTACCTGGTTGAATAACCTGAAACCAGAACGAACATAAAATTAAAGAGATATCAGTTATTAGTAACCAAAAAACTAATACTGATATCTTTTAATCGTAACTGTCCTTGTAATCTCTTTTTTTGCGGCATAACACGCATTTATTTCTTCTGCTAAGTTTGAACAGGAAAGTCTGTATTATAATACTGCTATGAAATCAATTGATTGAAGAATACTGAAAATATAAAGTTTCAACATGTTGAAACTTTGGGAAAATCTATGCCTTTTAACGAAACTGCGGAATTCTCCCCTCCCCCTAAATTTTCATTGAGAGCGAAACGAACTTTACTCTGAATAATTGCTTACTTTTGTATCTACTTTATTGATACTCACGTGGATTAATGTATACTCACTGGATATACATAGAGATATTTATGGAGGCATATAAATGCGCACCCAAGCAATTTTGCAAAAATGGGGAAATAGCATTGCTCTGCGGCTATCAGGAAATCTTAAAACAATACCCAATTTTGAAGCAGGTGATGCAGTAGACATTGAGATCAGTGAACAAGGATTAGTTATTCAAAAAGCCGTCAAGAAACGATTGACTGAGTCTGACTTATTAAATGGCTTATCTGCTTATACTGCTCACGCTGACGAACTGGCAACTCCAAATGACAAGGAGCTCAATTATTAATGTTCGTTCCTAGACGTGGTGATATTTGCTGGCTTGATTTCGAACCAACAAAAGGCAAAGAAATTGGTAAATATCGCCCAACACTCATACTTTCACATGAAACTTATAATCGACTGACTGGACTGGTTATCTGTTGCCCTATTAGCACAAGTATAAGAGGAGCACCTACAGAAGTACCTGTCACCAATCTGGAACAGCGCTGCATCGTGGCAACAACTTTGATCCAAACTCTGGACTGGCGGCAACGCAAGGTAAAATTTATCACAAAGTCAGAACCCAGACTTTACGATGAAGTTCTGCTAAAACTGATTCCTCTCATTGGTGGTGAACATCTGCTTCCTTAATCTCTTCCACGGATAAGATAAATTATTTTACCCATCCCCGCCCTCCCTGATTAAAACCATTCAAAGCGGGGAAATGAATCGAATTTATTGCTTCAATGACTTATCACGCTTAACAGATTCAATTGAAGACTCAATATATTGTTCTTCAGGACGAATAATACTAATCAAGCGGAAAATCAGACTCATACCAATACCCACAATAGTTGCCAGCGCCATACCTTTAAGTTCAGCAACGCCAATACTTATTTTCGCGCCACTGACACCAATAATAAGAATAACGGAGGTCAGAATTAGATTCTGTGCTTTATTGTAATCCACTTTGGAATCAATCAGCACCCGAATACCTGATGCTCCGATAACCCCATAAAGCAACAGAGAAACACCGCCCATGACCGGAACAGGCACGGCTTGAATTGCTGCCGCCAGTTTACCAACACAGGAGAGCAGAATCGCCAATACCGCCGCGCCACCAATAACCCAGGTGCTGTAAACTTTGGTAATTGCCATCACACCAATATTTTCACCATAAGTCGTATTAGGGGTTGAACCAAAGAAACCGGAAATCACAGTTGAAAAACCATTCGCGAACATAGAACGATATAAACCGGGTTCTTTCAACAAATCTCTCTTCACAATATTTGCCGTAACAACCAAATGACCAACATGTTCCGCGATGACAACCAGTGCCGCAGGCAGGATCATCATTATGGCAAACCATTCAAAACGGGGCGTGTAGAAAGTTGGCAATGCAAACCACGGTGCTTCACGCACGGGTGTCAAGTCAACCTCTCCCAACAGGAATGCCAGCGCGTAACCCACCAACACCCCAATCAGAATCGGAATGATAGCCAGAAATCCACGGAACATTACGGAGCCAAGAACAGTAACCGCCAGTGTGACCAGCGAAATTGTCAGCGTCGTTGGATTAACATCAGCGCCTTCTGCCGGACGCAAACCGGCCATATCAGCCGCAACACCTGCAAGTTCCAGCCCGATAACCGCAACAATCGCCCCCATTGCCGCAGGTGGAAACAGCACATTAATCCAGCCTCGTCCCGCCACTTTGACAATCAATGAAACCAGGCAGAACAGCACACCACACAGGATAAAACCGCCCAACGCTAATTCATACCCCAGTGGCAACAACAATAAAACCGGTGAAATAAATGCGAAACTCGATCCCAAATACGCCGGAATTTTTCCCTTACAGATAATCAGATATAACAATGTACCAATTCCGTTAAATAGCAGAATCGTCGCCGGGTTGACTTTAAACAGAATCGGCACCAATACCGTTGCACCAAACATAGCAAAAAGATGTTGGAAGCTCAGTGGAATGGTCTGTAAAAGTGAAGGCCGCTCATCTACCCCAATAGTGCGACGGGTCATTTGTTTATCCTCTTCATATTATCGCATCACGAACCAAAAAAAAGCCGACTCAAAAGTCGGCTAACTTATTATTTTGTACCAAATATTTTATCGCCTGCATCCCCCAGGCCGGGCACAATGTACCCCTGTTCATTGAGTCTCTCATCAATAGAAGCGGTATACAGTTCTACATCAGGATGGGCTTTTTCCAGTGCAGCAATACCTTCAGGCGCCGCAACCAAAACCAGAACTTTAATCGACTGACAGCTTGCTTTTTTCAGTAAATCAATAGTTGCAATCATGGAACCGCCGGTCGCCAGCATGGGATCAACTACCAGCGCCAGACGTTCATCAATATTAGAAGCAAGTTTCTGGAAATAAGGGACCGGTTCTAACGTATGTTCATCGCGATACACACCTACGACACTGATCCGGGCACTTGGTACGTTCTCCAATACGCCATCCATCATACCCAATCCCGCACGCAGAATAGGCACAACGGTTATTTTCTTACCTTTAATCTGCTCAACAGCTACTGGGCCACACCAGCCATCAATAGTGACCTTTTCAGTTTCTAAATCAGCGGTGGCTTCATAAGTCAGAAGGCTTCCGACTTCTGCGGCCAGTTCACGAAAGCGTTTGGTGCTGATATCATTCGCTCGCATCAGGCCGAGTTTATGTTTAACAAGTGGGTGGTTCACCTCAACGATCTTCATGGACTTCTCCTACTGTATTGTCAAGTCGCCGGCAGACAAAAAATCGCGAGATTATACCGCTTTTTAACCATAACACCACTACCAATCTGTTGATTTTAATCAAACGCACGGCTTTTCTCCTATAACGGAGATCCTGCATAAGAGTCTCGCAAACGTTTGCTTAGGCTGCTAGAATTGTCAAAGTTCTATCTTAATTTATCAAATGCAACTGCCTTGAGGGCTTCTCAGTGACCAACAAAACCTCTCTCAGCTATAAAGATGCCGGTGTAGATATCGATGCGGGTAATGCCTTGGTAGACCGTATCAAAGGTGTTGTAAAACAGACTCGTCGTCCAGAAGTCATGGGCGGTTTAGGTGGATTTGGCGCTTTATGTGCATTACCGCAAAAATACCGCGAACCTATTCTGGTTTCCGGTACCGACGGTGTGGGTACCAAACTGCGTCTGGCGATGGATCTCAAACGCCATGACACTATCGGCATTGATTTAGTTGCAATGTGCGTCAACGACCTGGTTGTCCAGGGCGCAGAACCCCTGTTCTTCCTTGATTATTATGCAACCGGAAAACTGGATGTTGATACCGCCGCCAGCGTTATCACCGGTATCGCGGAAGGTTGTAAATTATCCGGCTGTGCTCTAGTTGGTGGTGAAACTGCGGAAATGCCGGGGATGTATCATGGTGAAGATTATGATGTTGCCGGTTTCTGTGTTGGTGTTGTTGAAAAATCAGAAATCATTGATGGCAGTAAAGTTCAGGCTGGTGATGCCCTGATTGCTCTCGCCGCCAGTGGCCCTCATTCAAACGGCTATTCTCTGATACGCAAAATTCTGGCCGTCAGCAACACAGATCCAGAAACAACCGAGCTTGAAAGCAAATCACTGGCAGATCACCTGCTCGCCCCGACAAAAATTTATGTGAAATCCCTTTTATCCCTGATTGAGCACGTTGATGTTCACGCAATTGCTCATCTGACCGGCGGCGGTTTCTGGGAAAATATTCCACGTGTCCTGCCTGAAAATACCCAGGCACAAATTAATGAATCCAGTTGGCAATGGCCGGCAATATTTAACTGGCTGC
The DNA here is from genome assembly GCF_025384845.1 of Photorhabdus temperata. Taxonomy (NCBI): domain Bacteria; kingdom Pseudomonadati; phylum Pseudomonadota; class Gammaproteobacteria; order Enterobacterales; family Morganellaceae; genus Photorhabdus; species Photorhabdus temperata. The sequence goes on from NZ_JAJAFX010000015.1 coordinate 52,532, forward strand.
AACAAACCGGTAATGTCAGCCGTCATGAAATGTACCGTACATTCAACTGTGGTGTCGGGATGGTCATTGCATTACCACAAACAGCCGTTGAACAAGCGCTTGAATTACTCAACGCCGCCGGTGAAAAAGCCTGGCAAATCGGTACCATCGCCACACAGAAAGAGAACGAACAACAGGTTGTTATTCAATGAAAAACATCGTTGTATTGATCTCCGGCAACGGCAGCAATCTCCAGGCGGTGATTGACGCCTGCCAGCAGAACAAAATCAGTGGGCAAATTTGTGCGGTATTCAGTAATACCGCTAATGCTTACGGTCTGCTACGGGCTAAACAGGCGGAAATTCCCGCCCATGTCGTCAGCCCGAAAAACTATGCGGATCGTCAGACTTATGATCAAGCACTGAAACACGCCATCGATCAGTATCAACCCGATTTAGTCGTTCTCGCAGGTTATATGCGTATTCTGACGCCGGATTTTGTTCAGCACTACTTTGGTCGCCTGCTAAACATTCACCCTTCTCTATTGCCAAAATATCCCGGCCTGCATACTCACCGCAAGGCAATGGAAAATGGCGATACAGAACACGGCACCTCCGTTCATTTTGTGACAGAAGAGCTGGATGGCGGCCCGGTGATCCTGCAAGCCAAAGTTCCCATTTTTGCAAATGACCAGGAAAGTGAGGTTATTAAACGGGTCCAAACTCAGGAGCACGATATCTACCCATTAGTTATCAACTGGTTTGTCGAAGGACGCCTGAGCATGGTTAATGGCAAAGCCCATCTGGATGGGAATATTCTTCCTCCACAAGGCTATGCCGCAGAATAATCTATTTATTCACCCCTAATTACAGTGCTGTGGTAATATACCCGGCACTGCGAACTATTATTAATAATACTCTCTTATTTATTAAAAACCGAGGTATCAAATGTCTGGTGGTTCTCATTCTCCACCTGTCAGGTTACGCCCCCTTGAGCGGGAAGATCTGCCTTTTATCCATCAATTAGATAACAACGCCAGCGTCATGCGTTACTGGTTCGAAGAGCCTTATGAAGCTTTCGTTGAACTAAGCGATCTCTACGACAAACATATTCACGATCAGAACGAGCGCCGGTTTATTATCGCGAGTTCTGATGCCAAAGTTGGGCTGGTTGAATTAGTCGAAATCGACTACATCCATCGCCGGGCAGAATTTCAGATCATTATCGATCCGGCATATCAGGGCCAGGGCCATGCAACCAAAGCGGCAGAACTGGCGATGGAATACGCATTTTCTGTGCTTAATCTGTATAAACTCTACCTGATTGTCGATAAGGAGAACAGTAAAGCCATTCATATCTATAGTAAGCTGGGTTTCTACACTGAGGGCGAATTAATAGATGAATTCTTTATTAACGGCTGTTACCGCACAGCAATTCGCATGTGTGTATTCCAACATCAATACTTCGCGTCCAAGGCAGATAAAAAGGCCTGAACCCATCATGACAGACGAGGTTATAACAACAGGCCACGACTAATAACACTCAAAATTTCAACACATTCACCTCAACACCTGGAGTAACAATGTCCCAAGACAGGCTCTATACCGAGAAAGAACTGAGTTGGTTATCCTTCAACGAACGTGTGCTTCAGGAAGCGGCGGATAAGAGCAACCCATTGATAGAACGGATGCGGTTCCTGGGTATTTACTCCAATAATCTGGACGAATTCTACAAAGTTCGTTTTGCTGATGTGAAACGGCGGATACTGATTAATGAAGCGCGGGGATCCGCCACCAGTTCCCGACATGTACTGAAAAAGATTCAATCCAAAGTCGCTAAAACCGATCATGAATTTGATGTGCTCTATAATGAGTTACTGCTGGAAATGGCCCGCAATCAAATTTTCCTGATCAATGAACGGCAAATTTCACCGAATCAACAAATCTGGTTACGCCAATATTTTCGTCAACATCTGCGGCCCCATATCACGCCAATCCTGATTAATCCGGAAACGAATCTGGTTGAATTTCTGAAAGATGACTACACTTATCTGGCGGTTGAAATTGTCCACGGCCAGAATATCCAATATGCATTACTGGAGATTCCGTCGGATAAGGTACCACGTTTTGTTAATTTGCCGCCTGAAATGCCACGCCGCCGCAAGTCAATGATCCTGCTGGACAATATTCTGCGCTACTGTCTTGATGAAATTTTCAAAGGTTTCTTTGACTATGATTCACTAAATGCCTATTCAATGAAAATGACCCGTGATTCTGAATATGATTTAGCAACAGAGATGGAATCAAGCCTGCTCGAATTGATGTCATCCACCCTGAAACAACGGCTGACTGCGGAACCGGTAAGATTCGTTTATCAGAGAGAAATGCCGGATGAAATGGTGGAATTACTGCGTAGCAAGCTCGGCTTGTCAAATGACGACTCGGTGATCGCCGGCGGACGCTATCACAACTTTAAAGATTTCATTAAATTTCCCAATGAGGGAAAGAAAAACCTGCTGAACAGACCCTTGCCGAGATTACGGCACACTTGGTTTGATAATTTTCGCAATGGTTTTGATGCTATTCGTGAACAGGATGTTCTGCTCTATTATCCCTATCACACCTTTGAACACGTACTGGAATTACTGCGCCAGGCTTCTTTTGACCCAAGCGTGCTTTCCATCAAGATCAATATTTATCGGGTAGCAAAAGACTCCCGCATTATTGAATCAATGATTCATGCTGCCCATAACGGTAAAAAAATTACCGTTGTTGTTGAATTGCAGGCACGATTTGATGAAGAAGCCAATATTCATTGGGCTAAGCGGCTGACCGAAGCAGGTGTGCATGTTATTTTCTCGGCACCGGGGCTAAAGATCCACGCAAAACTGTTTTTTATTTCCCGTCTGGAAGGCGAAGAAATTGTTCGCTATGCCCATATTGGTACAGGTAACTTTAATGAAAAAACAGCGCGTCTCTATACCGACTATTCCCTGCTGACAGCCAATCCGCAAATTACCAACGAAGTCCGTCGGGTATTCAACTTTATTGAAAACCCCTATCGCCCGGTCAACTTTGAAAACCTGATGGTTTCGCCACAAAATTCCCGCGCGATGCTCAACCAGCTTATTTCTCAGGAAATAGCAAACGCCAAAGCAGATAAACCCGCTGGCATTACGTTAAAAATCAATAACCTTGTTGATAAAGAGCTGGTGGACCGCCTGTATGACGCCTCAGAAGCCGGTGTAAAAATACGCCTGCTGATACGTGGTATGTGTTCACTGGTGCCCAATCAGCCAGGATTTAGCGAAAATATTCAAATCACCAGCATCGTTGACCGTTACCTCGAACATGATCGGGTTTATGTCTTTACCAATAACGGCGATGAAAAAGTCTTTCTCTCCTCTGCCGACTGGATGACCCGTAATATTGACTACCGGATTGAAGTTGCTGTCAGCCTGCTTGATCCACAATTGAAACAACGTGTACTGGATATTCTCGAACTACAATTCAACGATACGGTAAAAGCCCGTTACGTCGATAAAGAACTGAGCAACAGCTATGTGCCACGGGGCAATAAACGGAAAATCCGTGCACAACTGGCGATTTATGACTATATAAAAGCCCTCGAACAACCTGGACCAAGAGCCTAATTTATGCCGCTAACACACGATAAATCTACGCCGAGACCAATGGAAATTGCCGCTATCGATCTGGGTTCAAACAGTTTCCATATGATCATTGCACGAATCGTTAACGGCGCATTGCAGATCCTTGGCCGGTTAAAACAACATGTCTACCTTGCTTACGGTCTTAATCAAAAAAGCGAATTAAGCGAAGAAGCCATGGAGCGCGGTCTGGCTTGCCTTGCGCTGTTCGCTGAACGACTACAAGGATTTCCGGCAGATAACGTCTGCCTGGTCGGCACACACAGCTTACGTGAAGCCAGCAACGCCAAAGAATTCATCAGGCGGGCACAAGAAGTCATCCCCTATCCGATTGAAATTATTTCCGGCCACGAAGAAGCCCGCTTGATTTACATGGGCGTCGAACACACTCAGCCGGAACAAGATCGTAAGCTGGTGATTGATATTGGCGGTGGCTCTACTGAACTGGTGATCGGCGAAAATTTTGAACCCTTATTAATAGAAAGCCGCCGGATGGGATGCATCAGTTTTTCTCACCAATTCTTTTCCGACGGTGAAATCAGTGCGGAGAAATTCCGCAGAGCACGGCTTGAAGCAGCTCAAAAACTGGAGAACCTCTCATGGCAATACCGCATAAAAGGCTGGAACTCCGCGCTCGGCGCATCCGGGACAATCAAAGCCGTTTATGAGGTATTGGTCGCAATGGGAGAGAAGGATGGATTAATCACACCTGAACGGCTGGAAATGTTGGTCAAAGAGGTGCTCAAATTCAAAAAGTTTAAAACCCTCGACTTACCTGAATTATCCGATGATCGTAAACACGTTTTTGTTCCCGGCTTAGCTATCTTATGCGGTGTATTCGATGCCCTGCATATAAAAGAGTTACAGCTATCAGATGGCGCTCTGCGCGAAGGTGTTTTATATGAAATGGAAGGCCGTTTCCGCCACCAGGATATCCGCCGGAGAACGGCAAAAAGCCTGGCTGAACACTACAATATCGACAGAGAACAGGCAAAGCGTGTGCTCGATACCACTGAAGCACTTTACCAACAATGGGCCATCCAGAACCCAAAGCTGGTGCAGCCCCAACTCGAAGCGATTTTACACTGGGCGGCAATGCTGCACGAAGTTGGGCTGAGTATTAACTTAAGCGGATTACAGCGACACTCTGCTTATATTTTGCAAAACACCAACTTGCCAGGCTTTAATCAGGAACAACAATTACTGCTGGCAACACTGGTTCGCTGTCACCGCAAAACAATAAAACTGGATGATTTGCCAAGATTCAATCTATTTAAGAAAAAACAATATTTGCCATTAATTCAAATCCTGCGTCTGGCGACATTACTCAATAATCAACGTCAATCCACAACCACCCCTGAATCACTCAGACTGGTTACTGATGATGGTCATTGGGCACTCTATCTGCCTTACAATTACTTATCAGAAAACACCCTGATGCAACTTGATCTGGAAAAAGAGCAGGAATACTGGCATAACGTTACAGGTTGGCAATTAGAAATAGCAGAGGAATCAACATAGCGATTTAGCCCATGAAAAAAAAGAAGCGATCTCAAATTACTAAACTGGTTCTACTTATCAGCTTTCTGATTTTATTTGGCCGTTTCATTTATTCGTCCATAGCGGCATTAGATCATCATCAGCAAAGTAAGCAGACAACAACCGAGAAAAATGAAAATCATCAAATAAGATAACAAACAACAGCTTATTCTGGTGTTTGAGCAATATCAGATACAACCTATATTTACAATAAGCGGTGTAACTATTGCTAATCAATATACACAAAAGCTGGTGTATACTCACCAGCACCTTTTATGCATATGAATTTTGATTTTCATCGCTTAAAGTTAAGTCAAAATTCAATGTCCTTTACTAAAGCATTGTAATCAATAATTTTAACCTGTTTGTTCTTTGAAATAATGATCCCTTTCTCATTCAAGTTCTTAATAGCTCGATTTAATTGCCTAACTGAAACACCTAAAATAGAGGCCAAGTATTCTCTTTTCTCCAGTACAAGTACATCTCCATTTTTCTCCGCATCATGATAAAGAAACCTCTTTAAATTCTCTTCAACAGTTAAAAATGCGCCAGACTTCAATAAAGAAGACTCAAAAAGCTTATTACTAAGCTGCTTACAAACAAACCCGAGAAATCGGGTATCGGTTAACCCAAAAGTCTTCACCGTTTCTAATGGAATTGACAGGAACACTGACGGCTCCTGAACAGAAATAGTATTAATTATACTATTCCCCTGGGAATGAAAAAGCTCTAGATCTCCAACAAGAAAAAGCGGAGTGGCAAATGCAAAAACAGATAATTTACCGTCAGCATTATAAAATTCAACCTTCAACTTACCCTCAACCAGAATATAAAGATGAGTGAATTTTGATAACTGATGTGTAAGATAAGCGTTTTTCTTCCTTTCTACCACATCTAATTTTTCCATAAGTTTTGTTGAAAAAATTTCATCAAGATGATATTTATCAAAATAATATTTAAGTTTTTTCTCTTTATCCAGATGCATATTAAATTCACCATTTTTAGACGTCATTTCATGACTAAATATATTATAGCATTTACGACATCTCTATTTATCCTCTGTCGAGCTCTCTATGTCAATTATTCATTAAAAACATATAATATATTCAATAGACATTTATCCTATTTAATATAAAAATAGAACTTAATTTTCCACCATTACAATATCATTATTTCTTTTTCCAATCTACTCTTTAACTCCTTACTACAAAATGAGGCACGTAATGCATTCAAATTTGTTTCAATAAAATCACTATATTGCCAACCAAAATATCTATTAATCTTTAAATACTCTTCACATAAAGTTATATTTGCCACCGTTCTGGCATCTGTATTAATGCTAATATTTACCCCAATTTTCTTTAAAATATTAACCGGGTGGTTTTCATAAACATCATAAACATCATAAACATCGCAAACAATATTACATGTCGGGCATATTTCTAAATGTATATTTCTTTCTATAAGAGAATCAATAACACCTTGATTTTCAATGCTTCTTACTCCATGACCTATACGAGAAATATTTAACTTATTAATAGTTTCACACACACTTTCAGCCCCCTTTGCTTCTCCTGCGTGCGCAATAACATTTCCGCCATTTTCCAATACCATTCTAAATGCTTTCAAATGAGCATTAAGTGGATATCTTGCCTCATCAGCAGCAAGGTCAAGAGCAACAACACCATAATGAGAATATTTATTTACAAGATATGCTGTTCTCAAACTTTGATCTTCTGAAAAATGCCGTAAGGTACACAATATTAAACCTGCCTCTATACCATATTTAATCGACGAATTTTTCATTGCCACCAGAACAGTTTCAACAATATTACAGTCACTTAATCCCAGGCGAAGATGAAGTAAAGGGGCGAATCTAATTTCAGCATAGACTATATTATCTTTCTTTAATTGTATAAAAAGATCTTCTACAGCATCAGCTATCACATTCTTTTTTTGCAACATATCTAATGAAGGACCTATTTTACTTAGAAAATCGCCTAAATCATGGCATTTTTCAGGCGCGATATACTTTTCGCGAAACAATATTGGGCTAATATCAGGAATATATTTTTTAATAAAATGATAACTCAACCCCGTATCAAGATGCGTATGTAATTCGATTTTTTTCAGCAAAGCAGGATTAAAACTCATATTTTATCCTCCTATATTATTATAATTCACGATAACAGTGTAAACAGTTTATGCTTAAATGCACTGCCTTTGATTTGCGTAATAACCGTCATATTATGAGGTTTATTGAGAAGATGAGTTGAATCAATCACTAAATGCCCATATGAACGTTCACTTTGATATTCAACATAACCATATACCGCTAATTTATCTGCTATCATTTCATTCGGATACAGAGCAACCGCCATTGTTATGGGATCAGGCAAATCAAACCCTTTTCTATTACACCTTTCTATATTGAATTCGATCAGCGTTTTATTACATCTCACTGCAAACTGACCAAGATCACTTAAGGAACTTAATTTATCCATATCAGATTCATTAATAAAAGCGTCTTCCATACCTAACTCCCATCCACAAGAAACAAGAGGCAATCCAGAGTTCAACACGATATGTGCCGCCTCAGCATCTGCATAAATATTGAATTCGGCTAAGGGGGTAATATTACCTGGTTTCAATCCAGCACCACCCATGATATAAACAGCTTTGACGAATTTATATAAATCAGGTTCTTTTAACACCGCCATCGCTAAATTTGTCAGTGGTCCCAAAGTGATTATTTCTATCTCACCAGGAAATTTTCTTACAATATCAATAATTGCATCCACTGCATGCTTAGCCTCTGATATTAATGAAGGTTCTGGCAAATTCATATCGCCCATGCCATCTTTCCCATGAATATGATATGAAGTATACTGTTCTCTAAATAGTGGTTTACTCATTCCCTCATATATCAGTGGAATATATGTTTCCGCTTTTTCGATAGTTATTAACGCATTTTTTTTGCACTGAACAATACCACAATTACCTGCAACAACGGTGATAGCTTCAATAAAAACTGAAGGCTCACGAAGCGCCATTAGCAATGCAACTGCATCATCGGAAGCCGTATCCGTATCGATAATTAAATGTCTCATAACATGCCTGTCTTATATAATTTCCCTTACATTAGGCGATAAATGACGCTAAAAAAAGGTCATATGACCTTTTTATGATATTGAAGAATAATAAGCATAGAGCTATATCAAGAGTGTGTGATCTATTCCACATTAATCCGATTCGAATAATTTGGAAAAATATCAATTAAATAACACGATATACACTAAATTATGACAAAAAATAGTCTAATGAAATGGATAATTAAAATTTTTCACGAAAACGATATCTCTCCAACCATATTGAAATATGAATTACATATTTATATTCATTCTATTTTCTCTGTGTTCTATAATCAGCCTGAATTTTATAAAAAAATAAAATATATCATTTAATAATGACAAGAAAATGTAAGTAACAAAGCTACCATCATTTACATAATTCTTGGAGCAGTCTCGAAAAAACTGACAAAAAACACCTCAATTTGCCTTAAAAAGCACTTCCTTGACATATTCTCCACACTTTCTCCATTTTTTAGCCTATCCTCACTGGCTAAACTAGCAGAATACGATTAAACCGATATTGCAGTCGGACATAATCAAGCAACACCTTGCATTTAAGAGAATGTCGAAGAAATGAATAAAAATAATAAACGCCGTATCCTCCTTTTCCGTGCAGCACTGGCTGCTGTTACCATTGCTGCCGCTATATTTATCTGGCACCAATTTAAAACGCCTTCGGCCCTTCAACAATCTGGCGCATCGGATCACCCCTCTGGTTTAAGGCGCCCTCCTTTACCTCCTGTTCAAATTGCCACCGCAAAAGAGCAGACCGTACCACGCTTTCTGACCGGACTCGGCACCATTCAGGCCGCCAATACCGCCACCGTGACCAGCCGGGTTGAAGGTCAGCTTATCGCCCTGCACTTTCAGGAAGGTCAACAGATTAAACAAGGTGATTTATTGGCAGAAATTGATCCTCGCCCTTTTCAGGTTCAGTTAGCGCAAGCCAAAGGCCAACTTGCCAAAGATGAGGCAATACTGGCGAATGCCCGCCAGGATCTAAGCCGCTACCAGAAACTGGCAAACACTAAACTGATTTCCCAACAAGAAATGGATAATCAGCGTGCACTTGTCCGCCAACATGAAGCCAGTCTGAAAGTTGATCAAGCCGCAATTGACAGTGCAAAACTCCAACTCACTTACAGTCGTATTATCGCCCCCATTTCTGGTCGGGTGGGTCTGAAACAGATCGATGTAGGGAATTTTATCGCCAGTGGCAATAATTCTCCTATTGTTGTTATCACACAAACAGATCCCGCGGATGTACTGTTTTCATTGCCCGAAAACGATATCAATGCCGTTCTGAAAGCTCAGAAAGTGAATCATGATGTCGTTGTCAGCGCATGGGATCGCAACAACCGGCAACAACTTGCCGAAGGAAAATTGCTGAGTATTGATAATCAAATCGATACTGCTACCGGTACCATTAAGCTGAAAGCCCGTTTTGCCAATCAAGGTGACATTCTGTTCCCGAACCAGTTCGTTAATATCCGGATTAAAGTTGATACGCTGGAAAACGCAGTGGTGATCCCAAACGCTGCTCTGCAAATGGGTAATGAAGGGAATTTTGTCTGGATACTGGGTAAAGATAATGAAGTCAGCAAACATCTGGTCTCAGTCAAATTGCAGGATACACAACGGGTTGTTATCAATACCGGCCTGACGGCGGGTGATAAAGTGGTGACTGATGGTATCGATCGCCTGACAGATGGCGCTAAAGTGGATATTGTCACTCCGATGGCAAATAAGATTCAGCCGCAAAAACACGGCAAAATGGAGAACTCCTGATGCAAGTGAGCTCCCAAATTCCAGGAGGCGGGCCATCACGCCTGTTTATTCTGCGCCCCGTAGCCACCACACTGTTCATGGTGGCAATCCTACTGGCGGGAATTATCGGCTATCACATGTTGCCGGTGTCTGCGCTGCCGGAAGTCGACTATCCGACAATTCAGGTTGTCACACTCTACCCCGGCGCAAGCCCTGATGTGATGATCTCCGCAGTCACTGCACCACTGGAACGCCAGCTTGGACAGATGTCCGGTCTTAAACAGATGGCATCCCAAAGTTCCGGCGGAGCTTCCGTTATCACATTACAATTTCAGCTGACTTTGCCATTAGATGTCGCCGAGCAGGAAGTACAAGCGGCCATTAACGCCGCCAGCAACTTATTGCCCAATGACCTGCCCTATCCCCCCATTTACAGCAAGGTCAACCCCGCGGATCCCCCGATTCTCACGCTGGCCGTCACCACCGAGGCGATGCCAATGACGCAAATTCAGGATATGGTCGAAACCCGTATCGCACAGAAAATTTCACAGGTAAATGGTGTTGGATTGGTGACACTGGCCGGCGGTCAGCGTCCGGCGGTCAGAGTAAAGTTGAATGCTCAGGCTGTCGCCGCACAGGGATTGGATAGCGAAACTATCCGTACTGCTATCAACAATGCCAACGTTAACTCCGCTAAAGGCAGCCTTGACGGCCCGACCCGTTCTGTCACGCTTTCGGCCAACGATCAAATGAAGTCAGTAAATGATTACCGCAAACTGATCGTTGCCTATAAAAATGGGGCGCCGGTGCGGTTACAAGATGTCGCAACCATTGAGCAAGAGGCCGAAAATACTAAACTGGGCGCATGGGCAAATAACAAACAGGCAATTGTGATTAATATCCAGCGCCAGCCGGGTGCTAACGTGATTGAAACCACCGATAATATTCGTCAGATGTTGCCGGAACTCAGCAGCAGTTTACCGAAATCTGTCGATATGAAAATTTTGACCGACCGCACCACAACAATTCGTGCCTCAGTGAAAGATGTTCAGTTTGAGCTATTACTGGCGATTGCACTGGTTGTTATGGTGATTTACCTGTTTTTACGCAACGGCATCGCAACACTTATCCCAAGTATCGCCGTTCCTCTTTCACTGATCGGCACATTCGCCGTGATGTATTTCTGCGGTTTTTCCGTTAATAACCTGACGCTAATGGCGCTCACCATTGCCACCGGTTTTGTGGTGGATGACGCCATTGTGGTCATTGAGAACATCTCCCGCTATATAGAACAAGGGGAAAAACCGATGGCCGCAGCGTTGAAAGGCGCGGGTGAAATCGGTTTTACCATTATTTCCCTGACTTTTTCCTTGATCGCGGTGCTGATCCCGCTGCTTTTTATGGGCGATATCGTTGGCCGCCTTTTCCGTGAGTTTGCTATTACCCTGGCCGTGGCCATTCTGATTTCAGCGGTTGTCTCACTGACATTGACACCCATGATGTGCGCCAGAATGCTCAAACCAGAATCAAAGGTAAAACACAATCGTTTTGAACAAGCCAGTGAACGCTTTTTTGAACGGACAATTGCCGGTTATGCCATATGGCTGAAAAAAGCGCTGAACCATCCGTGGATCACACTTAGCGTCGCCTTAAGCACCCTGGCACTGACTACCCTGCTTTATCTCATTATTCCAAAAGGATTTTTTCCATTGCAAGATAACGGGCTGATTCAGGGAACACTGGAAGCGCCGCAATCAATTTCCTTTGCAGCAATGGTGGATAAACAGCGGCAGGTTTCATCCTTATTGTTACAAGACCCGGCAGTGGAAAATATCACCACATTTGTCGGCATTGATGGCAGCAACCCAACACTGAATAACGGCCGGTTGCAAATCACACTAAAACCACTCAATCAGCGTGATGACAGAATCGCCGAAATTATTCCACGTTTGCAGGAAAAAATTGCTTCTATACCCGACGTAAAACTCTATCTGCAACCCATGCAAGATTTGACAATTGATACTCAGGTTACACGTACCCAATATCAATTTACATTACAGGCGACGGCCCTGAATGAACTGGGTATTTGGGTGCCTAAATTACTGGCTGAACTGAAGCAGAGATCAGAATTGATTGACGTCAGCAGTGACTGGCAAGACCAAGGGCTGATCGCCTATGTCAAAGTGGACAGAGACACCGCCAGCCGATTAGGCATCTCAATGGCAGCCGTAGATAACGCACTCTACAACGCATTCGGCCAGCGGCTAATATCAACAATTTATACTCAGGCTAATCAGTACCGGGTTGTACTGGAACATGATGTGACATCAACTCCGGGTCTGGCCGCATTTGATAACATCCGTCTCAACGGAACTGACGGCAATACCGTCCCACTAAGAGCTATCGCCACTGTTGAACAAAGATTTGGCCCACTGGCAATTAACCATCTGGCACAATTCCCCGCCGCGACATTTTCTTTCAACGTTGCTGAAAACGCCTCTCTTGAACAGGCAGTCAATGCTGTTCGTGATGCTGCGCAATTGATCAAAATGCCCAAAGACATAACCACCCAGTTCCAGGGAGCCACGCTGGCATTTGAAAGCGCGCTGGGTAATACATTGTGGCTGATCGCGGCTGCCGTTATCGCCATGTATATCGTGTTGGGGATCCTGTATGAAAGCTTTATCCATCCGGTGACCATTCTCTCCACTTTGCCGACCGCAGGAGTCGGTGCGCTGCTGGCATTGATGATGGCAGGTCACGAACTGGATGTTATTGCGATCATCGGCATTATCTTGCTGATAGGTATTGTGAAGAAAAATGCCATCATGATGATCGATTTTGCACTGGCGGCAGAACGCGAACAGGGATTATCCCCTTACGAAGCAATTTATCAGGCATGTTTATTGCGTTTTCGTCCGATTCTGATGACCACAATGGCAGCATTGCTTGGCGCACTACCCTTGATGCTCAGTACCGGTGCAGGTGCCGAATTACGCCGTCCTCTGGGTATCTGTATGGTAGGTGGACTGATTATGAGCCAGATCCTGACGCTGTTTACCACCCCGGTGATCTATTTACTGTTTGACCGGCTGGCGCACTCTCGCCGCAACCGCACGTTCTCAGTACCGGATATTTCATCCATTGATCATCAGGAGCCGCGGTGAAATTCTTTGCTTTATTTATCCAACGCCCGGTTGCCACCACGCTATTAAGTTTAGCCATAACCCTGTGCGGGCTATTGGGGTTTACCCTGTTGCCGGTTTCTCCTTTGCCGCAAGTGGATTTTCCGGTGATCGCCGTCTATGCCTCATTACCGGGCGCCTCACCTGAAACAATGGCTTCATCTGTCGCGACTCCGCTGGAGCGTGCCTTAGGCCGAATTGCCGGTGTCAATGAAATGACATCCAGTAGCTCCCTTGGCAATACCGATATCGTACTTGAATTTGACCTGAGCCGTGATATTAACAGCGCGGCACGGGATGTACAGGCAGCACTGAACGCGGCTCAAAGTATGTTGCCTTCCGGTATGCCTGGCAGGCCAGGTTATTACAAAGCAAACCCGTCCGATGCCCCTATTATGATCCTGACACTGACTTCTGATACCTATAATCAGGGGCAACTTTATGATTTTGCGTCTACTCAACTGGCACAGAAAATTGCACAAGTTGAAGGCGTCAGTGAGGTCTCTGTTGGCGGCAGTTCATTACCGGCAGTAAGAGTTGAATTGAATCCCAGCGCGCTGTTTCATCAGGGTGTTTCTCTGGATGCAGTACGCAAAGCAATCAGCAATGCCAATGTTCGCCGTCCACAGGGCTATGTAGATTCAGAGCAACAACACTGGCAAGTTCAAACAAACGATGAGTTAAAAACAGCCGAAAGCTATCGCCCGATAATCGTTCACTATAATAACGGCTCACCGGTGCGATTGCAGGATGTCGCGAATGTAAAAGATTCTGTTCAGAATGTCAGAGCAGCCGGCATGTCTGGCGGTGAACCGGCTATTTTGCTGATCATTCGCCGTGAAGCCGGTGCGAATATTATCGCCACAGTAAACCGGATTCGTGAACAATTACCGGCGCTACGTGAATCCATTCCTGCCTCTATTCAGCTTAAAGTGGCTCAGGATCGCACACCGACGATTCGCGCTTCATTGGCTGAGGTAGAACGGGCGCTGGTGATTGCTATCGGGCTGGTGATTTTAGTGGTATTTCTGTTTTTACGTTCTGGCCGGGCAACGTTAATCCCGGCAATTGCGGTGCCCGTTTCACTCATTGGAACGTTTACCGCCATGTATCTGTGCGGTTTCAGTCTGAACAACTTTTCCCTGATGGCTCTGACGATTGCAACGGGATTTGTGGTGGATGATGCGATTGTGGTACTGGAAAATATTTCCCGCCACCTTGAAGCCGGTATCAAACCGATGCAAGCCGCACTGCGTGGTGTCCGGGAAGTAGGCTTTACCGTCCTTGCTATGAGCATTTCGTTGGTCGCCGTTTTTATCCCGCTTCTGCTAATGGATGGGTTGGTTGGCCGGCTATTCCGTGAATTTTCCATTACCTTAACCACATCAATCGGTATCTCATTGCTGGTTTCTTTGACACTGACGCCGATGATGTGCGCTTATTTGCTGAAATCCCAACCATCCAAAGCACAGAAAAGAATCCGTGGTTTCGGTAAAGTTCTGCTGAAAATTCAACAAGGTTATGGGCGTTCCCTGATGTGGGTACTGAACCATAGCCGTTGGGTATTGTTAATTTTGGCGGGTATCATTGCCCTGAATATTTGGCTCTATATCAACATTCCAAAAACTTTCTTCCCGGAGCAGGACACCGGCCGGTTGTTGGGGTTTGTCCGGGCAGATCAAAGTATCTCTTTCCAGTCTATGCATGAAAAAATGAAAAATTTTATGCAGGTAATTGATGCCGATCCTGCGGTAGACAGCGTTACCGTTTTCACAGGTGGCGGACGGGTCAATAATGGCTTTATGTTCATCTCTCTGAAACCATTGAAAGAGCGCTCAGGCAGTGCCGAACAGGTTATTTCACGCCTGAGGATCAAGCTTGCCAATGAGCCAGGGGCAAACCTGTTTCTCATTCCAGTGCAGGATGTCATGGCTGGCGGTCGCCAGTCTAATGCCAGCTACCAATTTACCTTGCTGGCAGATGATCTCAATGATCTCCGCAAATGGGAACCCATTATCCGTAAAGCATTAGGGCAATTGCCCCAATTGACCGATGTTAATTCCGATAAAGAAGATAAAGGGGCTGAAATGGCAATAATCTATGATCGCGACACCATGTCGCGGTTGGGAATTAATGTCAGTGAAGCAAATAGCTTGCTGAATAATGCTTTTGGTCAGCGGCAAATATCCACTATTTATCAGCCACTAAATCAGTACAAAGTTGTAATGGAAGTTGCACCGGAATATACGCAAGATGTCAGCGCACTGGAAAAAATGTTTGTGATAAATAATCAAGGAAAAGCGATTCCCCTCTCCTACTTTGCCCACTGGCAACCGGCTAACGCGCCGCTAAGTGTGAATCATCAGGGGCTTTCTGCTGCTTCAACCATTTCTTTCAATGTACCGGCAGGTTATACCCTCTCCGATGCTATCAATGCGATTGAAAGAACCATGACCGGACTGAGTGTGCCCTCAACGGTTCGCGGTACTTTCGCCGGCACCGCCCAGATTTTTCAGGAAACCCTGAAATCACAATTATTCCTGATCCTGGCTGCCATTATGACTGTCTATCTGGTACTGGGGATACTGTATGAAAGTTATATCCATCCACTGACCATTCTTTCTACTCTGCCTTCTGCCGGGATTGGCGCCCTGCTGGCGCTGGAGTTGTTCGACACACCATTCAGCCTAATAGCGTTAATCGGCATCATGTTGTTGATTGGTATCGTGAAAAAAAATGCCATTATTATGGTGGATTTTGCCATTGAAACTCAGCGTAACGGTAATATCTGCGCCCGCGACGCGATATTCCAGGCCAGCCTGTTACGTTTCCGCCCGATTCTGATGACCACACTGGCCGCCTTGTTTGGTGCTCTGCCACTGGTTTTAGGCAGTGGTGATGGAGCGGAATTACGCCAGCCATTGGGAATAACCATTGTTGGTGGCTTGGTCATGAGCCAACTTTTGACGCTATATACCACACCGGTTGTCTATCTCTGTTTTGATCGGCTGAGGGAGAAATGGCAACAACGGCATGCCACCAAACAGATTGCGGGGCAACTATGAAGCTAGGGATCAGCGGTAAGCTGTTTATGGCTATCTTCGCCACTTGCATGCTGGTACTTATCACTATGCACTGGGGTGTAAGAAGCAGCTTTCAGCATGGTTTTATGGGTTATATAAAACAAAATATCCAGTTACGTACATCCATGCTGGCTGAAGCACTGGCTGAGCAATATCAACAATATGGTAGCTGGAAATTCTTAAAGAAAAATAACCGGATCATTTTTCAAATCATTCGTTCCATTGAACAAACCAGTGAAAGCCGCCAGGGTCCACCGCCCCGTGGCTGGCGAACTCAATTTTGGGTCGTGGACAGTGAGATGAAGCTGCTGGTCGGTCATGAAGGTAAAATTCCGGAAGATACCTATCGCAAACCGATCACCTATAATCATCAAGTCGTTGGCTGGGTCATTGTCAGCTCATCAGACAAAATTACCCGTCAGGCTGATATCAGTTTTGATCGCCAGCAACAACTGACAAGCTGGATAATTGCCAGCTTGTCTACTTTGCTGGCTATCATCGCCACGCTATTGTTATCCCGCGGCATGTTAAAACCCGTTAAGCGTCTGGTCGAAGGGACACATAAACTGGCGTCGGGCGATTTCAGTGTCCGGGTAACACCATCAAGTAAAGATGAAATCGGTCAGCTTGCCCACAATTTTAACCAGCTCGCCAGTACACTGGAAAAAAATGAGCAGATGCGTCGCGATTATATGGCAGATATTTCCCATGAACTGCGCACTCCCCTTTCCATATTGCGCGGTGAACTGGAAGCTTTACAGGATGGCGTTCGCCAACCAACACCCGAAACACTGAGTTCGTTACTGGCAGAGATCACCACATTGACCAAATTGGTTGATGATCTACACCAGCTCTCTTTATCAGATCGCGGAGCGCTGGCATATCGGAAAGAATTTATCAATATCAGTAAGTTACTTCAGGCGGCTATCGCGTCTTATCGTGGGCGCTTCCTTGATAAGCAAATTCAGATGGATGTTAAGCTGCCTGAAACTATCATGATGTTTGCTGATCCAGGCAGATTGACTCAGCTTTTTCATAATTTGCTGGAAAACAGCCTTCGCTATACCACTGATAATGGCAAACTGACTATTGAAGGGAGTTCTGATAATAATTGCTTTATATTGAACTGGCAGGACAGCGAGCCTGGCCTGTTACCCGAGCAATGCCAACGGATTTTTGAACGATTTTACCGCAGTGAATCCTCACGAAACCGCGCCAATGGTGGCTCAGGACTTGGGCTGGCTATTTGCTATAACATCGTTGAAGCACATAACGGTACGATCTGTGCTGAACCCTCACCTTTAGGTGGCTTGAGAATTATCATAGAATTGCCGCTAACTGAATCCCTTGACAGCGAAACGATATGAGTACGGAATTTGACCATTATACTGTTCTGATTGTTGAAGATGAGCCAAAGCTCGGCCAGTTGCTGGTTGATTACCTGCGCGCGGCTGATTACGAAACTCAGTGGCTACTGCGTGGTGATGAAGTTGTTTCCCACGTACAGCAACATAATCCAGATATTATTTTATTGGATCTGATGTTGCCAGGTTGTGATGGCATATCTGTCTGCCGGGAAATCCGCCGTTTCTCTGACGTCCCGATTATTATGGTTACCGCCAAAACGGAAGAAATTGACCGTTTATTGGGACTGGAAATCGGGGCAGATGATTACATTTGTAAGCCTTACAGCCCGCGTGAGATTGTCGCGCGGGTTAAAACCATTCTTCGCCGCTGTTACCGGCCACAGGATATTGTCGGGCAAAGTGATCTGCACATTGACGAAGCCTGCTTCCAAGCGCGTTACTGCAATAAAATATTGGATTTAACACCGGTTGAATTCCGGTTATTAAAAACGATGGCAAGCCGTCCAGGGCAAGTGTTTTCCCGCGATCAATTACTGAATAATCTGTATGACGATCACCGGATCGTGACAGACCGGACTATTGATAGCCATATTAAAAATCTGCGTCGCAAACTGGACCAATTGGACAACAGTAAAACGTTCATTCGCTCCATTTATGGACTGGGTTACCGGTGGGAAGCAGATATATGCCATTTGTTATAACTGTCACACTTTAACTGAATTAAATTTCTCTCAACCTTTCGCCGGTCAGAAATTCAGCTATATTAAAAATACTTACCTTAATTGGAGGAATTTCTTATGGCTGTAGGTTATTATGATCTGAGAAGAACAAAAAACAAGCAGTATTACTTCAATTTAAAAGCATCGAACGGTGATGTTATCCTCACCAGTGAAATGTACACCACAAAGGCAGCGGCGAATAAAGGGATTCGTTCTGTTCAAACAAACTCACCGACAGAAAAAAACTTCGAAATCAGGGAACACAAGTCTGGCAAGCACTATTTCGTGTTGAAAGCCAGGAACTATCAAGTCATTGGTATCAGCGAATCTTTCGATAACGAAACCATTGCCAAAAAGGGCATTCAGTCTGCGGTTAAAAATGGCTCCAGTGAAAATGTCCGGGATCTGACAAAGTCAGAGTGATATTTTTTCATCATAAACTACACCTTATCAGTTGAAATCAATATTCAACTGATAAGGTGCATCTTTATCGACCAACAGAATTGCACTTCGAGCTAATAAATTTGTATCTTCAGCAAATTAAGCGTTAGAATCCTCCGCCTTATCCTCACTTTTTGTAGTGAAAATTGCGCCGAACTCAGACCGAGAATTTTTTAACCATGTTTACTCCAGAATTACTTTCCCCCGCCGGTTCACTAAAAAATATGCGCTATGCTTTCGCCTATGGCGCGGACGCAGTCTATGCCGGTCAACCACGTTACAGCCTGCGTGTCCGCAATAATGAATTCAATCATGAAAATCTGGCGCTAGGCATTAAAGAAGCGCATGAGCTTGGCAAACGTTTTTATGTTGTAGTGAATATTGCGCCGCATAATGCCAAACTGAAAACCTTTATCCGTGATCTGAAACCTGTCGTTGAAATGGGGCCTGATGCGCTAATTATGTCCGATCCCGGACTGATTATGCTGGTTCGTGAGGCTTTTCCCGACATGGAAATTCATCTTTCCGTTCAGGCTAACGCGGTTAACTGGGCGACAGTCAAATTCTGGCAACAAATGGGATTGACCAGAGTCATTCTCTCCCGTGAACTTTCTTTGGATGAAATTAATGAGATTCGCCAGCATGTTCCCGATATGGAGCTGGAGGTTTTCGTACATGGTGCACTGTGCATGGCCTATTCCGGTCGTTGCCTGTTATCCGGTTATATTAATAAACGTGATCCAAATCAAGGAACATGCACTAATGCCTGTCGCTGGGAATATAATGTTCAAGAAGGCAAAGAGGATGATATCGGTAATATTGTGCATATGCATGAACCTATACCGGCAAAAAATATTGAGCCGACACTGGGAGAAGGTGCACCAACAGACAGAGTATTTATGTTCGAAGAAGCAAAACGCCCAGGCGAATTTATGTCGGCGTTTGAAGATGAACATGGAACTTATATCATGAACTCCAAAGACTTACGCGCGATTGAACATGTTGAGCGATTAACTAAAATGGGCGTTCACTCTTTGAAAATCGAAGGACGGACAAAATCTTTCTATTACTGCGCCCGCACAGCACAAGTTTATCGCAGAGCCATTGATGATGCTGTCGCAGGAAAACCTTTTGATCCAACCCTGCTGACAACGCTGGCAGGACTTGCTCACCGTGGATATACCGAAGGTTTTTTACGCCGCCATACCCACGATGCCTATCAGAGTTATGAATACGGCCATTCGATATCCGACACCCAACAATTTGTCGGTGAGTTTACCGGAAAACGGGTCAACGGATTGGCTGAAGTTGTAGTTAAGAATAAATTCATGGTTGGAAATAGTCTCGAATTAATGACACCATCGGGTAATATCCAGTTTACACTGGAAGCAATGCAGGATAAAAAAAACCAACCAATGGAAGTTGCTCCTGGAGATGGGTATATTGTCTATTTACCAATCCCTAAACAAATTGATATTAATTACGCCTTATTAATACGCAATCTAAATGGTATTAGTTCTCAATATGTTCAAACGAACCGAGACTCAGACAAATAATCACCAATATACCATCCTGGTAATGATATATTTCTTTTTTTAGAAATAGATCACATCAATGCTATTTTATTTACCGTAGTATTGTTGGTGAAAAATAAAAAATTAAAAAAGTTTTACAGTAAGACTAGGAACCACCTCCTTGGCCGGCTCAATCTCCCTTGAGCTGGCCTTTTCTTTTTCTCTCCAATAAATAAAATCAATAAGTTACGAGATTCATTTACATGATTAATTAAATAGATAAACTTAACTATTAAATTAATAAACCTTTATATTAATATGTTTCTTGTACTCTATGCATTAATAAGAAAATATTTCTACTTATTGAAATATCACACTATCTAAAGAAATGTAATTAAAATTTTCCACTGTTCAACAATTCAAGAAACCCATCATATTTAGACCAAATATTATACAATTCGATAGAATTAATCAGGTGAAAATTATGAAAATAGATAATTGCAATTTACTTATTGTTAAAACTATTAGTTCAACATTTACCTGGCTATTCTGGTTATCAACACAGGACAACTTCTGTTTCATGTATCCATAATATTAACAAGGGTAAAATAGCACTCATTGACCAAAATCCGGTGAATAACGATGCAGCACATCCCGTATCTCACAAGGATAAAGTTGATATTCATCTTAACCTCACAACAAGCACTGGTTAGCAAATCAAAGGACGACAGAAACGCATTTCTGCACTGGATTCAGAGTGAAAATATCATCTGGCAATAACATTCAGGAAAAGCCAGTCTGGTGGGGAGCAACAATAAGTATTCTGCCTTATCTATCAAACACAACATCTTCCATCAACAACCCAACCATTTGATAAGACACTGTTTACCAAGGAAGAAACGTAACAGGAAAAATGTTTTTTATAAAGAGAAGAAAGTTAAATATCACCACCTGCAATAAAAAACCATGAAGAATTTTCTATCTGTGAAAAAATTAAATTATATTTATATGTTTATCAATCAGTTTATTGATCGATAAATATAGGCTGAAACTAAAAATTTAACACAATAATTATTTTACATTACAATCATTTTTACGAGAGGATAAATAACCACATTGATTATCGCTTACAGGATTATATATATTTTTAAACTGTAATGATCAAGATCCTTATTTATTCCATATAATCATAGTAAATAAATTGCCGAAATAAAAATGAAACCAATTGCATTTATACAAATAAAAACCTCAAAATATTAATATCTGACCCTATAAAGATAATCTGAATAACATCAGAATATGTTGTATGTTTGTATACATTTCATGTAATCAATTAACTTATTTATGCGAATGCATAATACAATAATATTAACCACAGTTTCACTAATTTTAAATTTTTTATCTATAACATCAAGTGCATATGTTGTCATAAAACCTCCAGTAAACACCATAGCAACCACAAAAATCACACTAGAACCAGCAACAGATGTAGCTAACATCAAAGACCCAATAGCCCAAGAAACACAAGCTACTGCCGCTGCCTTAACCAGATCTACAACAATATTCCCTAAAAAATCAGCCAGCGTGTATTCATCCTTAAATAACCTGAGATTTTAATATATTTTTCACCATTCTTGCCAACATACTCTGTCGCTTTAATCCCTAATCTTTTAAATTCTCTTACTCTATTTGTCAGGTCAAAAACATCACAAATATTACCTGCATAGAGTGATATTAGATCTGCAACCGAGAACACCTTCTTCATCAATGGGCTTTTTGGTTTTGGAGAATCAATATCCTCCAGAACACTTTTTTCCTCATCTAATGACAGCAGTGCAATATATACTGTATTCTCTTTTAACTGCTTTTCGAGACCAACAGCATCAAAGGGATTTTAATTTGATTAATCCCAACATAACCTCTTAAGAAATCCGCCATATAACCTTCCCAAAAAGGGTTGTATTTTTTGTATGTCATCGTGAAACCGCCTTTAATATTCTTAAAAGCCTACCTGAAGCGATCCACTACCACTTCCCTCCTAATACAACTTGTTATTTTAAAACGGATAAATGACAATCAACAGTATCTTTTGTGAACTGGAGTAAAACATGACTGATATCGCTAAGTTGTTAGGTAAAGATGCAGACAGTTTATTGCAGCATCGTTGTAGCACCATTCCGAGTGAAAATCTTTATCTGCCAGGCTCCGATTTTGTTGACCGCGTTATGATCGACAATAACCGGCCAAATACGGTTCTGCGCTCCATGCAAACATTGCTAAATCATGGTCGCCTTGCCGGTACTGGCTATTTGTCTATTTTGCCGGTGGATCAAGGTGTAGAACATTCTGCTGCCGCTTCTTTTGCCGCGAACCCACTCTATTTTGATCCGAAGAATATCGTTGAACTGGCTATTGAAGCAGGCTGTAACTGTGTCGCCTCTACTTATGGCGTGTTATCCGCAGTTTCCCGTCGCTATGCTCATAAGATCCCGTTTCTGGTTAAACTGAACCACAATGAAACATTGAGTTATCCTGCCCAATATGATCAAACTTTATATGCCAGCGTTGAACAGGCATTTGAGATGGGCGCGGTAGCCGTTGGTGCAACGATTTACTTTGGCTCTGCTGAATCACGTCGTCAAATCGAGGAAATCTCAGCAGCTTTTGAACGAGCGCATGAATTGGGTATGGTCACGGTATTATGGGCCTACCTGCGTAACTCCGCCTTCAAAAAAGAGGGAGTGGATTATCACGCCAGCGCTGATTTAACCGGTCAGGCTAACCATTTAGCCGCCACTATCGGTGCCGATATCGTTAAACAGAAAATGGCTGAAAATAATGGCGGCTATACTGCGATTGGTTTTGGTCATACAGATAAGCGTGTTTATACCAATTTAACCACCGATCACCCAATCGATCTGGTTCGTTATCAGATAGCTAATTGCTACATGGGTCGTGCCGGCTTGATTAACTCAGGCGGCGCATCCGGTGATAATGATTTGAGTGATTCAGTTCGTACCGCCGTCATTAATAAACGTGCAGGTGGTATGGGGTTGATCCTCGGTCGTAAAGCTTTCAAAAAATCCATGAAAGAGGGTGTTGAACTGATTAATGCGGTTCAAGATGTCTATCTGGATCAGCAAGTGACTATCGCTTAATAAGGCTTGTCATCGGTGATGATGAATAAAATCGTGAAGACATTACACATTCTGAGCCATATTGCTCTCATAGCACAGGCATCTTACCCTTCATGACTCATTATCACCGAATCACGCTCCCTCACCACCACTGATGAAAATGATGTACAGGTCCAATTCCGGTTCCGACATCCAGAGAATCTGCCTGTTCTAATGCCGTCTGGAGGTATAATTTGGCAACAGGAAGCGTTGTCTGCCAATCCGGATAACGTGGACGCAAAGCCGCTAATGCAGCGGAAAGCGTACACCCTGTACCATGAGTATGACGAGTATTGATTCTGGGAGCAGTGAAACGCCATTCTCCCTTCCCCGTAAATAGCCAATCAGGGCTTTCACCGTCGGTAAGATGTCCGCCTTTAAGTAAAACCGCTTCACATCCCAGTGATAATAATTCACGTCCTTGTTTTTGCATGTCTGCTTCGGTTTCTGCTACAGCGCATCTCAATATGGTTGCGGCTTCCAGCAAATTCGGCGTCATCAACGACACCTTCGGTAGCAGCCGTTCAACAACCGCAGAAACCGCTTCCGGCGCCAGCAGCGGATCACCGCTTTTCGCAATCATCACCGTATCCAATACAACATAAGGTACTGAATAACGGCTTATTGCGTCTGCAACTACTGCAACATTGGCCGCATTAGATAACATGCCTATCTTGGCGCTATCGATTCTGATGTCTGACAGCACAGACTCAAGCTGTGCAGCAACGAAAGCAGGATCTATGTCATAAACAGATTGCACGCCATGCGTATTTTGTGCGACAAGAGCTGTCATTACTGTTGTGCCATAAGCACCAAGCGCAGAGAAAGTTTTTAGATCAGCTTGAATACCGGCGCCACCGCTAGGATCAGTCCCGGCAATTGTCAGTGAATTGATTCTTACCATAGGTACTCCTTCCCACCAGCAAAAGAAAAGCAGGTATCAGGAAAAAGACACCTTGACTTCCCTACGCTGGCATTATCCAGATCAGGTATTACGGGTTCATCTCAGCTCAGTGAAGAGCACCCCGAGTCAAAACAAAAACACCCTATCAGATAACCAACAGGGTGATATCGGTATGTCATTGTTGCCAATAAAAAACCAATTAAGACAACAAATTTACTTCGTCAATTCAAAATGATTGACAAAAAGAAGTTATGCTGCTGTGACGTTTGCCGCAGAAGGACCTTTCTGACCGTCCTGAATTTCAAACTCAACTTTTTGACCTTCTGCCAAAGTTTTAAAACCTTCGCTCTGAATAGCGCTAAAATGTACAAATACATCTTTGCTGCCATCAGCTGGAGTAATAAAACCAAAACCTTTAGATTCGTTGAACCACTTTACAGTACCAGTGATTTTTGCCATTTTAAGAATTTCCTTTGGATCACTTAATTCTAATTCGCCGTTCGGCGCAACATAAAAACCAGAGCGAGTTGCTGCTATTAACAGAACCGTACCTCGTTTACCCGAACGATTTATCACATATTCTTAATATGATGGCAAGCCATTTTTTATCAGCTATGGAGCTAACGCACATATTTAAAATTCTTAACAACAATTATTGTTTAACATAACCGCAAAAATTTGAAAATCCAAGGTTATCCTAATTAGCTTACAGTTTATCCACTCAACAAAACTTCAAATCATATAAATAATATTAATTTATTTTGCCTTTCTTATTGTTAGAATCTTTATATCTGTGGTATGTCTACAGGCGCGCATCCCCCCTCTTTGGGTGAAAGAAAGAGTCAACACATTTCCCAATATTCGTCAGTCCAAATATCAGTATTAAATATACTCATTTAATACATATAACATCTTAATATTAATTTCTCGTTTAAGTTTTATTTAAAATAGCAAGAGTAGAATTCCTGAATTTAGATGTTTGTCATATTTTACGTGATACAAAAGATCTTCCCAATTTATGTCGCCGGGAAATTGGAGCAATAAATAATGAAGTTTGATTTAACCGCAGCCTGTGCCCTAACAGTAACTTTTCTCGTCTCACCTGGGACAGTGTTTGCAACAACAGCAAATACCAACAATCAATCATTAACAACCATGCAATCCCCTACACAAGCCAGTAATGACAACAGTTCAGACAGTTTATGGGGAAAATTCAGCAATAATGTCGCTCTCACTTGGGATGCACCCAGCAATGAACTTTATCTGCCGGTAATTACCTGGCATAACAGATTTACCTACGATGAAGAAAAAATTGAAAAATATAATGAGCGGCCCTGGGGTTTCGGTTATGGTAAATACCGTTACGACGAAGACAATGACTGGCATTCTCTCTATGCTATGGCTTTTATGGACTCTCATAACCGTTTAGAACCCATCGTTGGTTATGGTTTTCAGAAAATGTGGATACCCGGTGATTTAGATGGCCTCCGAATGGGTATTGGCTTCACTTTAAGTGTCACAGCCCGTCATGAGTATTACTATGTCCCTATTCCACTCCCACTGCCACTATTCTCCATAGAATATAATCGGTTATCGTTTCAGGGGACATACATTCCCGGCACATATAATAACGGTAACGTACTCTTCGCCTGGTTACGCTGGCAATGGTAACCAGATAAAAAAATACCAGGCTGTGGGTGACATCAGCCTGGTATCCTTATCATGATAATCCAGGTGTGTGTTATCCCTGGTTCATGGTTTCCATTTTATTCTTGCGGGAATGGGATATGAGAAATCCGAGCCATAGAATACCAATCCAGAATGGCATCAAAATGACTGAAATACGGATACTGTCCATCATCAAAATAATGACCAGTATAAAGGCCAGGAAAACCAGACACAGATAATTACTAAACGGGTACCAGAATGCTTTAAATGACGGTTCTACCCCCTCTTTAACTTTCTTTGCCCGGAATTTTAAATGCGCCATACAGATCATGACCCAGTTAATAACCAGTGTTGTCACCACCAGCGCCATCAATAATTCAAATGCTTTGCCCGGCATGACATAGTTAATCAAGACACCAATTGACGTCGCCAATGCAGACATCACGATTGCTTTGGTAGGAACACCACTCTCATTAACTTTTTTCAGCATTCCGGGTGCATTGCCTTGCTTTGCTAAACCGTACAGCATCCGGCTGTTACAATATACACCGCTGTTATAAACGGACAATGCAGCAGTCAGAACAACAACATTCAGAACATTAGCTACCCAGAAACTATCCAGGTTATGAAAAATCATGACAAATGGGCTTTCACCTTCAATAACATTGCCCCACGGATAAAGCGACAACAACACGGTCAGAGAACCAATATAGAAAATCAATATTCTGTATACCACCTGATTGGTTGCCTTAGGAATACTGATACGTGGATTTTCCGCTTCCGCAGCAGTAATACCAACCAGCTCCAACCCACCAAAAGAGAACATAATCACAGCCATTGCCATGATAAGGCTAGAGATCCCATTCGGCATAAAACCGCCATACTGCCAAAGATTAGCAATACTGGCCTGCGGGCCGCCATTACCGCTGACTAACAGGTATGAGCCAAAAACAATCATGCAGATAATTGCTGTCACTTTAATAATAGCGAACCAGAATTCTGTCTCACCATATGACCGGACATTAATTAAATTTACCGTATTGATTAGGACAAAGAATACCGTAGCAGAAACCCAAGTAGGAATATCAGGCCACCAGTAATGAATATACATCCCTACAGCCGTCAACTCTGCCATTCCGACCAGAGTAAACATCATCCAGTAATTCCAGCCTGATAAAAAACCGGGAAAATCCCCCCAATATTTATAAGCAAAATGACTAAACGACCCCGCTACAGGCTCTTCAACCACCATCTCCCCCAATTGACGCATAATCAGAAATGCGATAAAGCCTGCGATAGCGTAGCCTAAAATTACGGAGGGACCTGCCATTTTTATGGTTTGCGCAATACCGAGAAACAACCCTGTCCCGACGGCCCCCCCCAAAGCAATAAGCTGAATATGCCGGTTTTTCAAACCGCGTTTAAGTGTTGATCCCTGCGATTGTTCTGCCATCTTTTCCTCTTGCTGCAACTTTTATTTTATTATTAGTGGGAAAACAACCGCTTCCCATTCATCTGCTTTATTTAAAACAGACAAAACACTAGCTTTAAAGGGTGGATATTGAAGGCATATGTTAGCACAGATACATGATGGGAAAATGGCTGATGAGTATCAGCAACTAATCAGAAAGGCAGATAACGGGTCACAAAACAAATACCTGAATCAAACTTTTCTCCCTGATCACAGTAGCTATCCAAAGCTAACAGATACAAGAATAGACATATTCCAAGTAATACTAAGATTGCAATGGTTTTTTTTATATCCAATTCTGTTTCCTTCAAGTTCGGTCAGTACGCAATATGTTAAGAATAAAATTGGAAAATGATATTTTACAATAGTGCAACAGGAAAAATATTCATCTTATGTTTTCCGTTGTGAAAAAATCGTACTGGCTCACAGTTTTATGACAACAATGTACCAAAACGAATTTAAACAAATACTCATTATGTGAATTCTATTCATCAGCATAAAAAAATCAATTATCACATTTAGTTATAATTTGAATCGCTATGTCAACGCTTTGTCATCTTTAGAAAAATCAGAAAAAGTTGTGTATACTTCCTTTCACTTTCAACCAGAACAAAATTGTTAATGCCACAGGATAATCACTTAGCACTTGTATACGCTCTCAGCAAATGGATCGAGAATCACCTTGGCCGGGTAATCCATCTGGAAGAACTGGCTGCTTACTCTGGCTATTCGCTTTGGCACATGCAGAAAATATTCAAGGAAGTTACCCGAATTTCTCTTGGCAAATATATCCGCCAGCGACGTCTGGCCGGTGCTGTTCATCTTTTAAGAAACAGCACCTTGCCTATTTTCGATATCGCCCTGGATTTTGGCTTTGGCTCACAATCTCATTTCACTTATATGTTCCGTAAAGAGTATGGCATAACGCCCTATGATTTCCGGCAGAATCCAGATATTGAGCTAGAGGTTAAACAACCTCTGCATTTCACCACCAACTGTTCATGACACAGCAACCAGAAAGCACCTTTAAACGGGTAATTACCCAACAAACGCAGCCATACCATAATCAGGTTGCCAGACTTTCAGGGGAGAGATATGTCAATAAAATGAATAAAGGGACTGCTGTCAAAGCCGTTGGCTGATCATCTCGGTATCACCAGAGATAAAATTATGTGTATTGGTGACCATAATAATGATCTGGCAATGATCGAATTCGCCGCTGTTGGTGTCGCAATGGGTAATGCCGAACAAGGTGTCAAAGATATCGCTCAGTTTATTACTGCAACAAATGAACAAGATGGGGTGGCAATAGCGATAAATAAATTCCTGTAAAGCGATTTATTCTCTATTTAACCCCATCTTCATACCTATCCCTGAGATCTTGGCTTCACAGGTATTATTTAGCTCTGGTCGCTAACCAACAGACAATTGATCCGACTGTGACCATTAGCACACCTTGCCAAAATGAAAAAGAGAGTGCGGTACTCAGCAGTAAGGATGAAAAAGCGGTAGAGATAATCGGCGTGAAATAAGATAACGTAGCCAATAATGCAACATGTCCTCTGATGATTGCGACTGTCCAAGCAGCATTCGCCACACCAATAGCCGCTCCGGCAAACAGTAATATGCTGACACTACGAAGAGTTATCACCATTTCAGGCGGAGATGTGAAAAAGTATTGAATCCATAATGCAAAAGCCGTCAAGATAAAAAACAGCGTCATGCCATTCTTACCCTCCGCCATGATTTTTGTAATGTTACAATACACCGCCCAGATAATTGCACCAGAAAAAGCCAACCCATAGCTTAATGGGTTACTCTGGATATTCTCCACCATCTGCCTGAATGACCAGCCATTATCACCGCTCATCACCCAACCAATCCCCAGAATAGACAGTAATAAACCAGGATAAAGCCACCCGTTCACTTTCTGCTTATTAACAATGACCGCCAATAAGACAGTAAAACCTGGCCATAAATAGTTAACCATGCCCAATTCAATTGCCTGAGCACGATTATTGGCAAAACCTAATGAAAGTGATAAACAGATTTCATAACCGACAAATAGCAAACTCCCAAGCCACAAATAGAC
This sequence comes from Photorhabdus temperata, assembly GCF_025384845.1. Lineage (NCBI taxonomy): Bacteria > Pseudomonadati > Pseudomonadota > Gammaproteobacteria > Enterobacterales > Morganellaceae > Photorhabdus > Photorhabdus temperata. The sequence continues at coordinate 82,235 of NZ_JAJAFX010000015.1, forward strand.
TCTGGGAAAAGTGCTGATTTTTGGGAAACCGATTAGCAAAACCAGAAAAATTGCGCCAACAGTATAAATAAGCGCTGCGCCACCTACAGGCCCAAAACTTTCACTAACACTTCTTATCAACCCGACAATTGTACTCCACAATACAATCGCCAGGACTCCGTATATTGTCGCTTTGTGTTGTTCGATCCTTGTTTTCACATCGATCCTCATCTTTATTCTTGGTCTAGTTCCCTGTCATGCTGTATCAAATAAATCAATACCAAAATGATAGTGACAAAGAAATGGAAAGCGCTGGACACGCCATTCCATTGTTTAGACATCCACATCCCAAACCATTCACCACCAATTGACATAAATGCCACCTGCCAGGTCAGGAAACCCAAGGTCAGGCCAGCTATTGCGATAGCTTTCTTTTTATTGAAGACAACAGCATCAGATTTCAAATTCGCCAGTAAACGGATACCACCAATCCAACATAAAACCGCAGTTAACGTTTCTAAAGAAATAATGACAATATAACTAATGTGATGTAACACCGGTGAATGGATTGCACGATAGGTGATGGTCGCATCAGGGAAAATGGTATCCATCATCAATACATGCTGTACAAACACGAAATTAGTACCATAGTCTGTGATATTGCCAAAAGCGACCAATGTAGCAAACAGCGCTATTGCACAGACCAGCAAGACCTTAGATAAACGAATAATCATTTGTCGGGTTCTCCAAAGAATGACTGAAACACCAGAGAGATCATAAAGAACACAAACTATCATATAATTTAACAATCATCACCTTATTCCTACATATTAAATCGTAGAATTACTTTTAAAATATTTTCATCTAATATCTGACTTATGTTTTCCTGTTCATACCATCATTAGATCAGTTATTATCTATTCTATTCTTATTTACCTGACTGTTACTTATGGATGATTCTCTAGTTAGCTCAATAAAAAACTATTTCAGACAAAAATTGAATAGGAGAGATTATATTATCAGCTTTATTACAGCGGCTGTTATCCTCGGAATGCTGATTTTCCTCTCTGGTTATCTGGCAGAAAACAATTATGCAGCCTATATGCAATATGGATTATCTGTATGGCTGTATATGATCTCTATTGGTTTATGGGCAATGTGCTCCTTCGCCACTATTTACTATTTAATCATGAAAACCGCTTTCCGATTGAATGGGGCGGGGTTATATGGCTGGCCAATATCTATTTTTATCTATCTATTCAGTGTGTTACCAAACTATCTTTCTGACAAAATAATGATCTATTCGCCATTTATCAGCCTGGTTGGGATCATTCTTGCCTTTACTCTTCCGGCAAGAAAAAACAATAATAAAGGGTAATATTTACTTTATGTCCCAAAAATTTTATTTCATCTGACTATTACTTAAGATAGTAATCGTCGTTATAAAATAAAACGACGATTATTTATATACATTGCATTATTACTGAATATTTTATTATTCCACTATGACCGGATTTCTACAATCCTGTCTGACGACTAGTTTGTTAAAATAATTTAACTATAAAAAGTAATGATGAAAAAGATTTGGAATCAAAATAGTGGAAATGAAATTGGAAATTCTTGATTGATCATTGCCGAAATAGTTTGCGATTATAGATTAAAACAACATGAAGAGAAATCAGAAGAGCGAACCATGAAAGTTTTATCGTGCTAATTATCGAAAAGCTATGCCATAAAAGTCACTCAAATAAAGTAACTTTTATGGCACGATCTTACTGAATGCGAACAAACTACCCTTTATATTTCTCAACCAGAGCCAGAGCTATTGACTCAGTTTGCGCATCGGGATTACCACTGATGTCATCTGGTCTGAAATGCATCTGGAATGCACTGATTGTTTTAAGGGTATCTTCATCAAGTACACCCGTTTGTGGAATGGTATAGCCATATTTAGCTAATGTTTTCTGTATCAACGCAACAGAAGCCATGTCATTCCATTTTCTGCCAGCCATATATTTTTCAACTGTTACATCATCAGGCCATGCACCGATACCTTGTTCAGCCAAGTTCTTCCACGGGAAAAGTTTACCTGGATCATATTTTCTCAGCGGTGCGATATCGCTGTGACCAATAACATTTACCGGCTCAATGTCATAACGCTGAATAATATCTTTCGCCAAACGCGCTAACAGATCGATCTGCTGCTCATTAAACGGATACCACTCTTTCTCAAGTAACCTTTCCGTAAATCCTTTATTGACAATTTCAACGCCAATTGATGTGTCATTCAAATCTTTTCGACCATTCCACGCACTGACACCAGCATGCCATGCTCTCTTACCTTCAGGAACCAATTCCAGAATGACCGGCTTCCCACTCACATAATTCGGTAACGATGGGATCAGGTAATGAGCACTGACACCGTCCTGAGTCAATATACGTAAAGAATCCTGATCATTGACGGCAGTATAGTGGAACACCAAAAATCTTACTCTGTCATTCTGACTTTTCGAAGGAAAAGAGCTATCAGCTTTATAAGTGCCGCGATCTTCCAGATGACGCTGGCTGGAACACCCGGCCAATAACATAAATAAGCCAACCAATATGATCTTCTTCATAATCTCCCTGTCCCACCTATTAATTGAAAACAAGATAATAACACAAAGAAATTAAATTAATACAAAATAAATTTTATGTTTTATATGATTTTTTTATAAAATTATCGGTTTTACTCTTGATATAAAACACAAGAGAAAATGCCTTATTCCCATAATTTAAATAGGAATAAGGCAAAAATAACAAGCAAGACGTAAAAGGTAACCAGCTTCTATATCATTAAATAATATTAACTATACCTTCCGTCCTGGTATCTCACTTGTGGTCGGTCGCTTGATTCGACTGGGCAAGACTTGCTGTTTCCTCCCAAATACCAACTTCAACCTTTTGCTGAATCTCAGGATATTGATTGATATCAAATGTCGGTAACCTACCGACACGTCTCTGCTGGTTATAATCTTTTGCAAGTTTAAATGCGACGCCGGAAAGTAACAAAATAGCGGTTAGATTGGTAATTGCCATCAATGCCATAGATAAATCAGCCATTTTCCAAACTAAAGGCAATTCAGCCAACGCACCAAACATCACCATACCTAATGCCGACAGACGGAGGATCACCAGGCCCGCGGTATGATTACCTTCAAGGAATACGATATTGCTTTCAGCGTAAGCATAATTCGCAATGATTGATGTGAAGGCGAAAAAGAAGATAGCTAACGCGATAAACGCAGATCCCCAATCACCGACCGCTGAGGATAATGCCCGCTGAGTCAGCTCTATTCCACTTATTCCTGAAATATCACCATCAAGCACACCCGATGAAAGGATGATAACAGCAGTAGCGCTACAGATAACAAGAGTATCCATAAAGACACCCAACATTTGCACATATCCCTGAGATGCCGGATGAGGAGGATATGGAGATGCGGAAGCAGCTGCATTAGGGGCTGAACCCATCCCCGCTTCATTTGAAAACAATCCTCGCTGGACACCTTGCGTCATTGCCTGCGCAACACCGTAACCAACGGTTCCTGCAACCGCTTCCTGTAAGCCAAATGCACTTTTGAAAATCAATGCAAACACTTCCGGTATTCGTTCAAAATTATGCCCGACAACCCAAAACGCCAGGATCAGATAAGCTGCTGCCATAAAGGGAACAACCAGCTCCGCAACTCTGGCAATAGAGCGCAAACCACCAAAAATAATAACCCCGCTAAGGATCACCAGGCCAATACCGACATATAACGGATTAAAATTAAATGCGAAAGCAGCAGCCTGAACAATTGAATTTGCCTGGACAGCATTAAATACCAGACCAAAAGCAATAATAAGGAATATGGAGAACATAATGCCCATCCAGCGTACCCCAAGCCCTTTTTCCATGTAATAGGCCGGGCCGCCGCGGTAATTCCCTTTATCGTCTTTTGTCTTGTACAGCTGGGCAAGTGTGCTCTCAATAAAAGAGGTCGCCATCCCAATCAGGGCAACAACCCACATCCAAAAAATAGCGCCAGGACCACCCGCCGTTAAGGCGATTGCCACACCGGTAAGATTACCCGTACCTACCCGTGCAGCTAAGCTGGTACACAACGCCTGGAATGATGAAATACCTGCACTGTCAGATTTTTTACTGTTTTTCAGTACTGAAAACATATGCCCAAAGTGACGAATCTGTATAAAACCTGTACGTATAGTGAAGTAAACACCGGCCCCAAGAAGAAGATAAATCAATACGGAGCCCCAAAGGATGTTGTTAAAAAAGTTAATTAGTTCCGTCAAGATGTTTTTCCCCTTAAATTAGCAAACCCAGTCTGACCATAAAATCGTATCCGGCAGAATTCATTGCGCTTAATATGCCTTTATAATTAACAACTAACGCAATGCTGTTTAAAAAAACACAGAGATACTGGTCAGAAAAACGCTATAAATGTAACACAAGTTTGAAATTAATGTGTAATGTTTACTGACCTTTTTACATTACCCATCAGATTAAATGAATATTTGATGTACGGTTCTTGGGCGATAGTTAATAGATTATGTCATTCAATCAGCTATTGCCCGCCAGTAACTTCATACACGCCATTATCTATACCTCTCGTTTGTGAACCGTTTGTTAATTAAATCAACAAGCAATTAATATCAAGAAAAAAGACTCAAAAATAAGATATTGTGATTAATTTTGTGAGCAGATTATCAGCTTTAAGAAAAAATCGTACTTAATTTAAAAAATTTCGCATAGTGACGTCCACCATATAAAGCATTAAAAAGATAAATCACCACCTCCTATTAAATCGCAATGAAATATCAATACCCTGTGCTAATGCCTGGAATATCACCCAATGATATATGGTCACAATCAACACATTTCCGCTTATTTTTTGACTATATGAATATACATCCAATCTCTGTTATTACTGTATTCTCTGTAAAATTACAATAGAACTGACATAGCAAGATCTTTTTTATAAAATAATTGGACCCGCCCTTTGATCGTCTATGGGGAATAAATAACAATTATCTGGCAGCTTTCCAGTACATAAATACATATTCGATTATCTGTCAATGGTTGGTTAAATCATCGAAGAAAACTCAACTCAGCAATTCATTAATATAACCAGAAAAAAATAGCCTAAGCGACTACTTTCCATACTATCGAACAAGTTTTCCAATTTAGAGGGTTTACAGCGTTTTTTGCTAAAATCCTGCTCAATATTTATTTTAACAATCCATTTACTTTTAAGCATCAAAATTCTCCAAAACCAATATTTTCCCAATGACTTACAATCCTATTAATCTGTAAAAACAATGTACTTAACCCAACTATACATAGCCATAACCAATATTTACTTCATATTTACTTAACATTATATATTAATTTCAATGAGATATTATTTCTCAATGAAATTAATTTCGTAAAAAATATGAAAAAACTTCTCTTATATGCAACATAAAACTGGATCTTTTATTATCTACTGCTAATATTTTCATTTGTTATCTTTTACAAAAAAAACATGTTTATGAAGTTAATATTGCAAAAATATCTCACTTTTATTCTCAATCCATAATTTAAACAATATACGTTGAGGTTATGAATGACGTTAAGAAGAAAAAGGAAAAATCCTACTGATAACAATTTACCTATAAGAGTCTATCGTGGGAGATCTAAATATGAATACCACCCTCCATCAGGGGGCTCAATATCCATTTGTTGCTTAAGTTCACCATTATCTGTCGTTTGGGAGGAATATGAAAAAATTCTTAATAAGAAAAATAATAACTAAATCATAACAATTCAAATATTATACAGTAAGTACTATATTTACAGTTATAAAAACGGCGGGAGAACAAACTCCCGTTAGCGGTTTTTACTTAGTCACCTCTACCATAAAGATTTTTACAAGCTATTAAATTAACTATCCAGTTTTAACTTCTATATTTACTGATCAGTCATCAGACCAAACTGAAATAAAAATGACACTCTATAGCATCGCATTTCCCCCGCTAAAATCACCCTTGACAGCTTGCTAACCAGCGAAGAAAGGTCATATTCTACTCATTACAGATACAGTCATCAGCTTCTATCCAGCCCATATGACGTGTTACAAATGCAGCTACAGTGCCATTCCGATATAAACGGGTAAAGCACCGTAGCAAAAGAGGATGAAGAAGAGAAAATAGTAAAGTCTAAAAAACAACTGTAACGTGTAAAATTTTGCACGTCACTGGATAAGAGCAACCGCCTTAAAAATATATTCTTTAAAAAGAAACGCCAGCGTCGCAGCAACAATAGACCATTGAAGACGATCAAATTTACCTTCAAGTTTGCTAAGACGTACATCCACAGACTCGAATCGTTGGTTAACGCCCTTACTCATAGATTCGAATCGTTGGTTAGATTCTTTATCCATAGTTTCAAATCGTTGGTTAGACTCTTTACTCATAGCTTCAAATCGTTGGTTAGACTCTTTACTCATAGCTTCAAATCGTTGATCAAGGGCTTTACCCATAATTTCAAATCGTTGATCAAGGGCTTTATCCGTAACTTCAAATCGTTGATCAAGGGCTTTATCCGTAGCTTCAAATCGTTGGTTAAGAGCTTTATCCATAGCTTCAAACCGCTGGTTAATATCGGATCTAAGTGACGTGAAGCTAGCCTCATTCTCACGGCGCAGATTATCAACACTTTCCTGAGTTGCAAGATGTTGCATATTCTGCCCGCGATGCAAGAGAGCATTTAACACATCACTCGTGCTGAACTCTATTTTTTTATCATCTGAGTCACTCATCTTTCCCCCTCAATATCAAACAGCACAAATATTAATCTCAGTATACACTCTGCCGTATATGACTTGCAAAATTTTGCATCCAACAAAAACAACAAAATATCGCACTTGGGTGCTTGAATCTTTCCAATATAATCATTAAGACATAAACGTATAAAAACGATAGGTAACTACATGATGTAAAAGGAAAACTTACAAATCATAGCAATATAAACAAATACGTTTTTTATGGCTATTTTATGAGAGTTCTATAGCAAAAATTTCAAGAAATGAGAAAACTCCACGGAAATATCAGCTACCGTGAAGTTTTCAGAAGATGACGGATTACATATGCTGGATAATAGCGTCACCAAACTCACTGCATTTCAGCAGCTTAGCGCCTTCCATCAAACGCTCGAAATCGTAAGTAACGGTCTTCGCCGCAATCGCGCCTTCCATACCTTTAATGATGAGATCAGCGGCTTCTGTCCACCCCATATGACGCAACATCATCTCAGCGGAAAGAGTGACTGAACCTGGGTTCACCTTATCCTGACCCGCATATTTAGGTGCTGTACCATGAGTTGCTTCAAACAGAGCGCATTCATCACCGATGTTTGCTCCCGGGGCGATACCGATACCACCAACCTGAGCAGCCAGTGCATCAGAGATATAGTCGCCATTCAGGTTCATACAGGCGATAACGTCATATTCAGCCGGACGCAGCAAAATCTGTTGCAGGAAAGCATCAGCAATCACATCTTTGACAATGATCTCTTTGCCGTTTTTCGGGCTCTTAATTTTCACCCACGGACCGCCATCCAGCAGTTCACCGCCGAACTCTTCACGAGCAAGCTGGTAACCCCAGTCTTTGAAAGCACCTTCGGTGAACTTCATAATGTTGCCTTTGTGAACCAGAGTGACTGATTCACGGTCATTATCAATCGCGTATTCAATAGCAGCACGAACCAGGCGTTTAGTGCCTTCTTCAGAACAGGGTTTCACACCGATACCACACTGCTGTGGGAAACGGATTTTATTCACGCCCATTTCGTCTTGCAGGAATTTGATCACTTTATCCGCTTCCGCAGAGCCCGCTTTCCATTCGATACCGGCGTAAATATCTTCTGCATTTTCACGGAAGATGACCATATCGGTCAGCTCAGGTTGTTTTACCGGGCTTGGCGTTCCCTGGTAGTAACGAACAGGGCGAAGGCAGACATACAGATCTAATTGCTGACGCAATGCCACGTTCAGAGAACGAATACCCCCACCAACCGGCGTCGTCAGAGGGCCTTTGATGGCTACGCGGTATTCACGGATCAGATCCAGAGTTTCATCCGGCAACCAAACATCTTTACCGTATACATGAGTAGATTTTTCACCGGTGTAGATTTCCATCCAGGAAATTTTACGCTCACCCTTATAGGCTTTCTGAACCGCTGCATCGACAACTTTCAACATTGCAGGGGTAACATCGACACCAATCCCATCCCCTTCGATATAAGGGATGACCGGGTTATTCGGAACAACCAGTTTACCTTTAGCGTCGACTGTTATTTTTTTACCTTCCGCCGGAATAACTACTTTGCTTTCCATTAACCTCTCCTTTCAAGTAAGCGTAATACCTTGTTAATTTTTTGTAAGGGACGTGTCAATACTACTTGAATATTCTGCAAACGCCAATCGATAGCAGACTCATGTATAATACCCACCCCATTTCGCTTAGTGATCTATGATGACAAATTTCTCTGTTAAAAAACACAAACTTAACCGATTCAGCCAAAGAAAAACATCACATTCTGTCAAAAAACCAACAGGGCCTCGCCGGGTGTTGGTATTTAACAAGCCTTACGATGTCTTGCCCCAGTTCACCGATGAAATGGGCAGAACAACGCTGAAAAATTTTATCCCATTCCCCGATGTGTATGCCGCCGGACGTTTGGACCGTGACAGTGAAGGATTATTGATTTTGACTAACGATGGTAAACTTCAGGCCTATCTGACTCAACCGGATAAAAAAACTGCCAAGGTTTATTATGTTCAGGTTGAAGGAGTTCCAGATGAAGCTTCACTCGATAAGCTGCGGGGCGGTATTGTTTTAAAAGATGGGCCTACCCTGCCCGCAGGTGCCGAGTTAGTTCATGAACCAACATGGCTCTGGAGCCGTCATCCACCGATTCGTGAACGTAAGAGCATTCCGGTGAGCTGGTTAAAAATAACACTGTATGAAGGCCGAAACCGCCAAGTGCGCAGAATGACAGCACATATTGGTTTCCCTACACTTCGGCTGATTCGTTTTAGTATGGGAAACTGGCAATTAGACGAGATGAAACCCGGCGAATGGAAGGAGAGCGATTTTGTTTAACCCCCACATTACCGTTGCCTGTGTTGTCCATGCCCAGAATAAATTCCTGGTGGTTGAAGAGACAATTAATGGCAAAGCATTATGGAATCAACCCGCGGGTCATCTTGAAGCGGATGAAACGTTATTACAAGCAGCAGAGCGTGAATTATGGGAAGAAACCGGTATCCGGGCTAAACCACAAGCGCTGCTGAAAATTTATCAGTGGGTTGCACCAGACAGCACACCATTTATCCGCTTTCTGTTTCTGGTTGAAATGGAACAGCAAGCAGCAACCCATCCACAAGACAGTGATATTGACTGCTGCCACTGGGTTACCGCAGAACAAATATTACAGAGTGATTGTCTGCGTTCGCCACTCGTTGCAGAAAGTATCCGCTGTTACCTGCAAAACGAAAAACATCCTCTCACCCTGCTGGATAACTATGTCTCTCCGGTTAATTAATAGCAAAACAGTGATGCGTTTGATGCACCCCCGTTCACAACGTGTTAAAGTACGGCGCTTGTTTTTTTCTCCAGTGAGATTCTCATGTCAGATAACAGCCAGAAAAAAGTCATTGTCGGCATGTCCGGTGGTGTAGATTCCTCCGTTTCCGCATACCTGCTGCAACAGCAAGGTTATCAAGTGGCTGGCTTGTTCATGAAAAATTGGGAAGAGGACGATGATGAAGAGTACTGTTCAGCCGCGACTGATCTGGCCGATGCGCAATCCGTCTGCGATAAACTGGGTATTGAACTTCATACCGTCAATTTTGCTGCCGAATATTGGGATAATGTTTTCGAGCATTTCCTTTCTGAATATAAAGCCGGCAGAACCCCTAACCCAGATATTCTATGCAACAAAGAAATTAAATTTAAAGCATTTCTGGAATTCGCCGCAGAAGATTTAGGTGCGGATTACATCGCCACAGGTCATTATGTCCGCCGCAAGGATATTAACGATAAGAGCCAATTATTGCGTGGGCTCGATAACAATAAAGACCAAAGCTACTTTTTATATACCCTGAGCCATCTGCAAATCGCGCAAAGCTTATTTCCTGTCGGTGAATTGGAAAAACCGGAAGTGCGTCGTATCGCTGAAAAAATCGGTTTGGTGACGGCAAAGAAAAAAGATTCCACGGGTATCTGTTTTATCGGTGAACGCAAATTCCGTGATTTCCTTGGCCGTTATTTGCCCGCCAAACCGGGGCCGATTATGACTGTAGATGGAGAAACCCTTGGTGAACATCAGGGGCTGATGTACCACACACTGGGTCAACGTAAAGGTCTGGGGATCGGCGGAACTAAAGAAGGCAGTGAAGAGCCGTGGTATGTAATAGACAAAGATGTTCAAAATAACATTCTGATCGTGGCTCAGGGACACGAACACCCCCGTATGATGTCTGCCGGCCTTATTGCTCAACAGCTTCATTGGGTTGACAAACAGCCACTGACTGAAGAAATCCACTGCGTGGTCAAAACACGTTATCGCCAGCAGGATATTCCTTGTACTGTCACACCCATAAACGAAGACAAAATAGAAGTACGTTTTGCTAACCCTGTCGCCGCAGTCACCCCAGGCCAATCAGCCGTCTTTTATCAGGGTGAAGTTTGTCTTGGCGGTGGCGTGATTGAACAACGTTTGCAGGAGTAATTGTGGCAAAGAATTATTACAACATTACACTGGCTCTGGCGGGAATTTGCCAGTCAAGTCGTCTGGTACAGCAACTTGCTCACGAAAACCAGTGTGATACCGATGCTGTTGCAACTATGGTTAATAGCATTCTGAACACCAACCCAGCATCTGTTTTAGATGTGTTTGGCAATCATGAACGCAATCTGCGAATTGGTCTGGATGCCATGCTAGGGATGTTCAATGGTTCTAACAGTAGTCTTTCTGCTAGTCTTACCCGCTATATGTTAAGCCTGATGGTACTGGAGCGCCGCCTGAGTAAAAATCAGGATGCTTCCGACGCACTTGGCAATCGCATTAGCCAGTTAGAGCGCCAACAGACTTATTTTGAACCCATGTCGGAAGGCATGTTCAATGCGTTGGCCGGTATTTATGTTGATGTTATCAGCCCATTAGGTCCAAAGATCCAGGTGACAGGTTCCCCTGATGTTCTGCGCAATCCACTTGTACAAGCGAAAGTCAGGGCTATTTTGCTGGCCGGGGTCCGTTGTGCTGTCTTATGGCAGCAAATTGGCGGTAGTCGCTGGCAATTAATGTTTTCTCGTCAACGCCTGCTCCAACAGGCGAAAGATATTCTTGCTCATTGTTAAATAAAATCCGGGAGTTGCTACCAATGGAATTATCCTCACTGACTGCTGTTTCTCCGATTGATGGCCGTTACGGCGATAAAGTCAGCGCATTACGTGCCATTTTTAGTGAGTTTGGCTTACTGAAATTCCGCACGCAGGTCGAAGTACGTTGGCTGCAAAAACTGGCAGAATGTGCTGAAATTAAAGAAGTTCCGGCTTTTGATGCGGACGCAAACGCTTACCTGAATGAAATTATCGCAAATTTCAATGAACAGGATGCAATGCGCATCAAAACGATCGAACGCACGACTAACCACGATGTCAAAGCAGTAGAATATTTTCTAAAAGAGAAAGTTGCAGATGTTCCGGCACTGCATAAAGTTGCTGAGTTTATTCACTTTGCCTGTACTTCTGAAGATATTAACAATCTGTCTTATGCGCTGATGCTGAAAACAGCCCGTGAAGAAGTAATTTTGCCACAATGGCGCCAGATGATTGACGCCATTAAAAAAATGGCGGCTGAATATCGGGACTTGCCGCTGTTGTCCCGTACTCACGGTCAACCTGCCACGCCTTCCACTGTGGGTAAAGAGTTTGCCAACGTTGCTCACCGGATGGAACGCCAATATCGCCAACTGGAGCAAACCGAAATATTAGGCAAAATCAATGGCGCAGTGGGTAACTATAATGCCCATATAGCCGCTTACCCACAGGTTGACTGGCACCAGTTCAGTGAAACATTTGTGACTTCACTGGGCATCAAATGGAATCCCTACACGACTCAAATAGAACCTCATGATTACATTGCGGAATTGTTCGATTCCATTGCCCGTTTCAATACGATTCTGCTCGATTTCAACCGTGACATTTGGGGTTATATCGCACTCAACCATTTCAAACAGAAAACGGTTGCCGGCGAAATTGGCTCTTCCACAATGCCGCATAAAGTCAATCCAATTGATTTTGAAAACTCTGAAGGTAATCTGGGGCTGGCAAATGCCGTACTTGGTCATCTGGCAAGCAAGTTGCCGGTTTCCCGTTGGCAGCGTGATTTGACTGACTCAACCGTATTACGTAACCTTGGCGTTGGTCTGGGATATGCCCTGATTGCTTATCAATCTACAATGAAAGGCTTAAATAAGCTGGAAGTCAATGAACAGAATCTGCTGGATGAGCTGGACAGAAATTGGGAAGTTCTTGCTGAACCTATCCAGACTGTCATGCGTCGCTACGGTATCGAAAAACCTTATGAAAAGCTGAAAGAGCTCACTCGTGGTAAACGCGTCAATGCTGAAGGGATGAAAACCTTTATTGATGGGCTGGATTTACCTGAAGAAGAGAAAATCCGCCTGAAAGCAATGACGCCGGCAAATTATATTGGCCGCGCAATCACTCTGGTTGATGAATTAAACTAATCGATATTCCCACAGACGGATAAAATACCCGTCTCAGACCGCTGACAAACCTCGTTGAAAATAACGAGGTTTTTATTTTTATCATGAATACTGACTATTTTTCCTTAAATAAATGAGTGTTGTATTTAATACCATTAACAGAGAATTGAAAATAAATCAGTACATAAAAGAATATTATCTGAATAAATGGGTATTCAAAAGCTTTCTAGCCGTTATTTTACGAAGTAAGCCATAAAGAAATAGCGCAATAAAAAATGGATAAAAAGGTTAATTAACCTCAGCTCTGCTTAAGAACAGAGATTTCAGAAGCACGTAGATTCAGACTCGGTCTTATCGCTTGGAATGTAAATGTGCCGCTTTTCTATGCGTTTCGTGCATTGACTCAAGCATTTTTATGCCGATAACGTATCAATAGTCAGTTTGTCAGACAGTTGTTCAAGCTCAGTCCGGTGATTTTCATCACCGTTTCACGGTCGATACTTATACTTCGGTGACTGTTCTGACAGTCACCGTAAGATCCTCTTTTAACATGAATCATTGAATATTGATTAAGCACTCTCAGCACGCATTAGTGGCGTATTTGCTCCAGTTCGTTCTGGCTCAACCCGGTCGTTTTCATTATCGTTTCATGGTCGACACCCATGTCGATCATCGCCCACGCGACTTTCAGGATCCCCTGCTTTTCACCTTTATGCAATCCTTCTTGGAGTCCTTCTTGGAGTCCTTCCTGCCGTCCTTCCTGACGTCCTTCAATAAACCCTTTCTGGTGCCCCTTCTGTTCCAGTTTCTGCGCTATTGTCATCAGTACCTCCTCATACCTCGGGGACTGTTCTGCCAGTCGCCGGATAAAACCCTCTGGATCGGCGGTATCTCCCGCCTGTAATAAGTAGTTTAGCACGCTTTTTAGCTGTTCATCCGTATAGTAATCATACGTCAGCAGTATGACCAACTCTTGCAGCAGCTCCGCCATATCTCGCTGGCGGATACACCAATAATTAAAATATAAA
>NZ_JAJAFX010000150.1:0-2283 GCF_025384845.1 Photorhabdus temperata
CCAAAAAGGTGTGATAATGCTGGAACAATCTAATGAAGTGGTGGGCGATACCAGATTCGAACTGATGACCCCCTCCTTGTAAGGGAGATGCTCTACCAACTGAGCTAATCGCCCACTTCATAATGACTATTACTGCCTTAAACCACTGAATTTATGACTGGTGGGCGATACCAGATTCGAACTGATGACCCCCTCCTTGTAAGGGAGATGCTCTACCAACTGAGCTAATCGCCCAATCATAAATTCATTTTTATCACAACGAGTGGTGGGCGATACCAGATTCGAACTGATGACCCCCTCCTTGTAAGGGAGATGCTCTACCAACTGAGCTAATCGCCCCGTCGTGATGGAGTCGCATTATAGGGATAGTTCAGGATGAGTCAACGCTTTTTCTAGGGAAAAATATCGTTCGTCTCAAAATTAAACAAAGGTGAGATAATTATCATCACTCAGGGTGCGGTTTAAGCAGATATGCTGACTTTTCTCAATAACATCCCGCTAACAGCATTGAGGAATTAAAGTCCAGTGATAAAATAACCCCCACTTTTATTACTTTAAATCACCAATAACGTTCATTGAAAAGTGAAACGTAATTAAGGCAATCCCCAATGAGTAAAATTAAAACCCGTTTTGCACCAAGCCCAACTGGCTATCTCCATGTTGGCGGTGCACGTACCGCACTTTATTCCTGGTTATATAGCCGCCATAACAAAGGCGAATTTGTATTGCGTATCGAAGATACTGACCTTGAGCGCTCAACTCAGGAAGCCATTGATGCCATTATGGACGGTATGAACTGGTTAAATCTGAATTGGGATGAAGGTCCTTATTATCAGACTAAACGTTTTGATCGCTATAACCAGGCTATTGATCAAATGCTGGAGCAAGGGACGGCTTATCATTGCTATTGTTCTAAAGCACGTCTGGAAGAATTACGTGAAACTCAGATGGCAAATGGCGAGAAGCCTCGTTATGACGGTCATTGTCGTGATAATCAATGTCAGCATAATCCGGATCAACCCCATGTCGTTCGTTTCCGCAATCCACAAGAAGGTTCTGTTATTTTTAATGATAGTATCCGTGGCCCAATTGAATTTAGTAATCAGGAACTTGATGATCTGATTATCCGCCGTACCGATGGCTCTCCAACCTATAACTTCTGTGTTGTCATTGATGACTGGGATATGGAAATCACCCATGTCATTCGCGGTGAAGACCATATCAATAATACACCACGTCAAATTAATATTCTGAAAGCACTGGGTGCCCCAGTTCCAGAATATGCACACGTTTCGATGATCTTGGGTGATGATGGTAAGAAACTGTCTAAACGTCACGGGGCAGTGAGTGTTATGCAATACCGCGATGATGGCTATCTGCCGGAAGCTTTGCTGAATTATCTGGTTCGTCTGGGTTGGTCACACGGTGATCAGGAAATTTTCAGTATTGAAGAGATGACTGAATTCTTCAGCCTGGATGCTATCAATAAATCTGCCAGTGCATTCAATACAGAAAAACTACAATGGTTGAACCATCACTATATTAATACCCTGCCCCCAGAGAAAGTTGCCGTTCATTTGGCATGGCACATTGAGCAACAAGACATTGATACCCGTAATGGGCCACAATTAGTTGATCTGATTAAATTGCTGGGTGAACGCTGCAAGACGCTGAAAGAAATGGCAGAGTCCTGCCGCTACTTCTATGAGGATTTTGCTGAGTTTGATGCAGATGCAGCGAAGAAACATTTACGTCCAGTTGCCCGTCAACCTCTTGAAGTTGTTCGTGCAAAACTGGCTTCAATTACTGACTGGACACCTGAAAACGTTCATCATGCCATTCAATCTACAGCTGATGAGTTGGAAGTTGGTATGGGTAAAGTCGGTATGCCACTGCGTGTTGCTGCTACTGGAGCAGGTCAATCTCCAGGTGTGGATGTGACTATTCATGCTATCGGGCAAAGCCGTACTCTGGCCCGTATTAATCAGGCTCTGGAATTTATTGCTCAGCGTGAAACTCAGCAGTAATTGCAGTAATTAATGCTACAAAGGCATCACCGATTTAGTGTGGTGCCCTCTATTCTCAAAAAATCTCATTTAATTAATACCACGTTGTAACTCCCCTAAACGCTTTCTATCTCATTTCAACCCGTTGTTCAGCCTTTATTTTGTCGATCCACCACAAAACTGATGACTTTTTCAACGCTTGCTCTGAGAATGATAAGTTAGCCGTTGACAGTATTTGCAGGGTTTCATATTATGCGCCCCGTTCCATTAATTTTGA
>NZ_JAJAFX010000151.1:0-2274 GCF_025384845.1 Photorhabdus temperata
GCAGTTTACATGATGTCGCTGATGTTGACGTTCCACGGCAACAGATCGTGCAATGAATCATCAGAATGGCGTTTGGGGAGTTCCGTAAAAATATGCCGAAAATAAAAATAAGGATTGATGTCATTGGCCCGGCAGCTCATCACCAGGCTGTATAAGTTGGCGCTGGCAAAGGCACCGTCAGGCGAGGTGGAAAAAATCCAATTTTTACGCCCGGTCGTGAACGGGCGGATATCCCGCTCCGTGACATGATTATCAATGCTGAGATGACCGTCTTCCAGATAGACAATCAGTTTTGACCACTGGTTCAGGGCATACGTGATCGCGGTACCGATGGCACTTTTGGGTAACGCCGTCCGGCTGGCTTCGGTCAGCCAGTCGTGGAAGTCTTTCAGAATCGGTGTCGCTTTTTCCTGTCGTAATCGCCGTCGTTCATCGGGGCTGAACGGTCGGGCTTCCCGCTCAATGGCGTACAGTCGGGCGATAAAAGTCAGTCCCTGTTCGGCGCGTCCCGCTTTTTTACCCGGCTGAACTTTCTGGGCCTCGGTAAATTTACGACGGGCATGCGCCATGCACCCGGCGTGTCTGACCGATTTCAGCGTATCGTAAGCCGCGTACCCATCGGTCAGCAGGTAGCCCGCATAATCCCCTAAAAAGTCAGCAACACAGCGCCCGCTGCGGCTCGGCTGGTAGTCGAAAATCACCGCCGGATGAGCCACAAATTCGCCGCTGCGATAGACCCACATGTAGGATTTGCTCTGCGCCGGGCGAGCCGCTTCGTGGAGTACCTGTACCGGCGTTTCATCCGCACAAATCAGGGGTTCATTGAGCAAGTGTGTCCGAATTTGTTCGACCAGTACATGTACTTTACGGCCGAGCTGCACACACCAGTTCGCCAGCGTACTGCGGCTTATCTCGATACCGGAACGCGCTAAAATATCTGCCTGACGGTACAGCGGCAGTGCATCGACATATTTGGCGGTCACTATCGCAGCCTGGGTGTCCGGGCTGGCAATCGTCCGGGGCAACAGACTGGGCGGCGCGGGTGCCGTGATAATTTTGCTGTGCGTCTGCGTCTTTTCACACTGCCGGCAGGCATATTTCGTGCGCTCGTGACGAATAACGCTGACTTTCTGCGGCACGATTTTCAGGGTTTCAGCGGTTTCGACTCCGCAGGCATGCAACGGTTCACCACAACAGTCACAGTGCGGCGCATTCAGGGTATGGCGCTGAGCTTCCCGCGCCAGCCCGGCGGGCAAAGGCTGGCGGCCTTTTTTGTGATGCGCGGGTGCGGGTTTAGGCAGGCTATCCTGCTGTTCAGCCTCATTGAAAGTGCCTTTGTCGGCTTTTTCGCTCTGTTTGCCGAAACGTTTCGATTTGCTGAGGCTGAGTTGTTCAAGCAACAGTGCGATCTGCCGATCTTTGCCCTGAATATCGGCCTGAAGTTGGTAAACGAGCGCTTTCAGTTGGTCAATATCATCGGGCAGGTCAGTCATCACTCAGGCTCTCAGGGGAAAAGCCTAAGTGTGACAGCGCAACGGGATCGTGCAAGTCCAAAAACAGGATCAGTGTCACCGATCACACTTTTAATCCCCGTAAGGGCTGATGTGCGCGGGGATGTGCTAACGCCAGCCCCGATAACAGCCAGTTCAGTTGCTGGCGTGTAATGTGTACCGTGCCGTCTGACACCGGAGCGGGCCACTGAAAGCGGCCTTTTTCCAGCCGGCGGTAGTAGAGCCAGAAGCCATTGGTGTCCCATAACAGGATCTTAAGTTTGTCGCGATGACGGTTACAAAAAATAAACCCGGCGTCACTGAGCGGATCCAGACCCAGCGCGTCAACCACACTCGCCAGCCCGTCAATGGATTTTCGCATGTCGGTATGACCGGATACCAGATAAATTGTGCCGACCGGTATCATCGCAGTGCCTCAATCCAGTGGCGGATTTGCGCGGTGGATAACCTGGCCGGCAACTCAGCCCGGAGTCCGTTGGGCAGAAAGAGCGTGACGGTGTGTCCGGCCTCGGAATGTTCCTCAACCACAACGGGATGCAGGCGTTGGGGCTCGTGCTGTTGCCGGAGCTTTTTTGTCCAATAGTAAAATGTGGCCAGATTAATCTCATGGTGCTGGCAAAACGCCGTCACCGTTAGCCCGCTCTGCTTCTGGGAAGCAATGACTGCTGCCCAGTGTTGCTGTTTTTCAGTGAGTGTCATAGTGGTTTGTCTCATGAATAAAAAAGAAAAAACACTATGACAAAAGATTAATCAGTCGGGTATG
>NZ_JAJAFX010000152.1:0-2268 GCF_025384845.1 Photorhabdus temperata
GTGGTATTGGCGTTGGGAGAAGCGCAGGATAAGCGTCTGGTGGCTTATGTGGTGGCACCCGTGGATGAGGGGCTGGCGAATAGCCTGCGTGCTCACCTGAGTGCAACTTTACCGGACTATATGGTGCCGTCGGCCTTTGTGCGGCTGGATGCGTTGCCGTTGACGCCGAACGGTAAGTTGGATCGTCGTGCGCTGCCGGCACCGGACAGCGAGGCTTTTGCCCGTCAGATCTATGAGGCGCCGCAAGGAGAGAAAGAAGCCACATTGGCGGCCATTTGGCGTGAGTTGCTGGACATTGAACAGGTCAGCCGGCACGACAGTTTCTTCGCGCTGGGCGGTCATTCACTGCTCGCGGTACGGATGATTGAACGCCTGCGTAACCTGGGGCTGACACTGGCGGTGCGTGACTTGTTCCAGTCGCCGGTGTTGTCTGAGCTGGCTCGAACATTGGGGCAGCACCGGGCCGTGGTGGTGCCGCCGAATGTCATTACGTCAGCGACGACGACACTCACCCCGGTGATGTTGCCGCTGATCGATCTGACTCAGGCCGACATTGACCGTATCGTCAGGCAAGTGCCGGGTGGGGTGGCTAATATTCAGGATATCTATGCCCTGTCGCCATTGCAGGATGGCATTTTGTTCCACCACTTATTGGCAAACGAAGGGGATCCATATCTGGTGGTCAGTCAGATGGCTTTTGCTGACCGCACCTTGCTAGACCATTATTTAGCGGCAGTGCAACAGGTGGTTGATCGGCACGCTATCCTGCGTACCGCCTTTATCTGGCAAGGATTATCTGTGCCGGCTCAGGTCGTTTGGCGTCAAGCCACATTATCAGTCATGGAACTGACTCTAGATCCGACTGACGGACGGGTTTGCGATCAGTTAATGCAACGTTTTGACCCCCGTCATTATCGTCTCGACCTGAGCAAGGCACCGTTATTGCGCTTTGTGGTGGCACAGGAAGCTGATGGCCGTTGGATTGTCCTGCAATTGCTGCATCATCTGATTGGTGACCATGAAACGATGGAAGTGATGCACCGGGAAGTCCAGGTGTATCTGACGGGGCAGGAGGACAGCCTGCCTGCGCCGACACCGTTCCGCAATCTGGTGGCACAGGCTCGGTTGGGGGTGAGTCAGGAAGAACACACCCGTTTCTTTACTGACCTGTTAGCTGAGGTAGATGAACCGACATTGCCGTTTGGTTTGACGGAGGTGCATCGTGATGGTTCGCAGGTGACGGAATCCCACCGGATGTTGGCGCCTGAGCTGAATGATAGTCTGCGTAGTCAGGCCCGGCGTTTGGGCGTCAGTCTGGCGGCTTTATGTCATCTGGCCTGGGCACAGGTGTTGTCGCGCACCAGCGATCAGGAGAAAGTGGTGTTCGGCACGGTGCTGTTTGGGCGTATGCAGGCGGGAGAAGGGGCAGACAGCAGCATGGGGCTGTTTATCAATACCTTGCCGTTGCGGCTGGATATGGATAATACCCCGGTACGGGACAGCGTACAGGCCGCCCATACCCGACTCGCTGGACTATTAGAGCATGAATATGCATCACTGGCACTGGCCCAGCGGTGCAGCGGTGTGCAGAGTGAGATACCTCTCTTTAGTAGCTTGTTGAACTATCGGCATAATGCCCTGGCGGCATCGTCAGATGAACTGATAGGCGGTATTGAATTTCTGGGCGCACAGGAGCGGACTAACTATCCGTTTGTGCTGTCGGTGGAAGATTGTGGTAACGCACTGGGGCTGACCGCTCAGGTAGTGCAACCGTATGATCCGGAGAGGTTATGCGGCTATATGCAACAGGCATTGGAGAGCCTGGCGGCGGCACTGGAGCAGGCCCCGGAGACCCCGGTACGGGCACTGAATATTTTGCCTGAAA
The DNA here is from genome assembly GCF_025384845.1 of Photorhabdus temperata. Taxonomy (NCBI): domain Bacteria; kingdom Pseudomonadati; phylum Pseudomonadota; class Gammaproteobacteria; order Enterobacterales; family Morganellaceae; genus Photorhabdus; species Photorhabdus temperata. The sequence continues at coordinate 1,886 of NZ_JAJAFX010000152.1, forward strand.
CAGAGCGTACGTTGTTGTTAAAAACCTGGAACGTGACGGAAACTGCTTCTCCAGACCCGTTATGCATTCATCAGTTGTTTGAACAGCAGGTGGCGCAAGCCCCTGATGCGCCAGCGTTAGTGTATGAAGAGCAAACTCTCAGTTATGCCGAATTAAATGCCCGTGCTAACCGGCTGGCCCATCAGCTGATTGCACTGGGTGTCGTACCCGATCAGCGGGTGGCGATTTGCGTGTCACGTTCACCGGCAATGGTGGTGGCGGTATTGGCGGTGCTGAAAGCCGGTGGCGCGTATGTGCCGTTAGATCCGGTCTATACTGGTGAGCGTCTGGCCCATATTCTGACGGATGCGGCTCCGGCTATTTTGCTGGCGGATAACCCCGGA
>NZ_JAJAFX010000153.1:0-2230 GCF_025384845.1 Photorhabdus temperata
TGGACATTCACAGCCGGCAACTGATAAACCGCGAGGGTACCTTACAATCCGCAGACGTTCTGACGCTGGATACTGACGGGCAGTTACTGGATAACCAGCAGGGGCGTATTCTGAGTGAGGGCGCCACCACGGTCACCAGCGGCCAGCTGGATAATACGGCGGGGCTGTTACAGGCGGGTCGCGAGATGGCCATTGATACCCACGGCCATTGGCTGACGAATACCCGCAATGCCGACCAAAAAGCGGGCCAGTTGTTGAGTGGCGGGCATTTAACCCTGCGCACCGGCGACATCGATAACACCGGCGGCAGGGTAGCGGGGAATGGCGGACTGGACATTCACAGCCGGCAACTGATAAACCACGAGGGTACCTTACAATCCGCAGACGCCCTGACGCTGGATACTGACGGGCAGTTACTGGATAACCAGCAGGGGCGTATTCTGGGTGATGACATCACCACCGTGACCAGCGGCCAACTGGATAATCGTCAGGGCCACCTTCAGGGCGGACAGTTGGCTATCGACACCCGACAGACGCAGACCGATAACCGGGACGGCAAATTGTTGTCGGCAGACAGGCTCAACCTGAAAACCCAACGGCTCGACAATCGTCACGGTCAGGTACAGGCGGTGGGCGACACCACGCTTAACGTGCAGGAAAAAACCGACAACACCGGCGGCCTGATCCGGGGGGGGCAGCAACTCACCCTAAACACCGCCCACCTGATTAACCGCGAGACAACGCACACGGATAACGGGGTGGAAGCGCAAAATCTGACGGTGAACGCCCAACAGGTGGACAACACCCAGGGCGCTTTACGGGCGGCTCACCACCTGCAAGCGAACATCAGCCAGACGTTAAATAATATCCAGGGGCTGGTCTCTGCGGGCAAACAGCTCACGGTCAAAAGTGAGGCTCAGCAACCGCATCTGGTGATTCACAACCGGCAAGGCACCCTGATTGCCGGGGAACACGCCACGATTAACGCACACACCCTGAGTGGTGACGGCCAACTGTTATCGCAGGGCGATATGGCCGTCACGTTAACCGAGGATTTTCACCCTACCGGCAACACCGCGGCCAATGGCAACCTGACCCTGAAAACGACCGGCAATATTCTCAATGACCGCCAGATAAAAGCCGGTCAGGCGCTGCATCTTGACGCACAAAATCTTACCAATACCGCATCAGGCGAAATCAGCGCCAAACAAACGCAAGTCAACGTCCATAACACGCTGAACAACACCGGATTGATTGACGGTGACCTGACTCATCTCACGGCCAACATGCTGAATAATACCGGCACCGGGCGCATTTACGGGGACCAGCTTGCCCTCCAGACGGGCACGTTGAATAACACCGCACAGGACGGCAAAGCTGCCGTTATTGCCGCGCGTGACCGGCTGGATATCGGGACCGGAACGCTCAACAACCAGCATCATGCGCAGATTTACAGCGTGGGCGACATGCGCGTCGGCGGCCAGTTGGATAACAATCTGACGGCGACCGGTCAGGCGCGTAAGCTCAATAACCACGCGGCGACGATTGAAGCCGGACGCAACCTAAAGATTCAGGCTGACCAGATTAACAACACCAACGCCGGGTTGGTCACCCAGGTCGTTGAAACGGAAAAATCGCTGCATCACGACGCGGTATTGAGCGGACAGACTGCCCGCTATGACTGGTCACAGGTGGACACCTCCCACCGCAACAAATATGGCGTGCACGATGCCATCATGCCGGATGGCAGCCGCAGTAATGACTTTTACGAATATCAATACACCCGCACCGTCAAGGAAACCCAGGTCAAACAGAGTGACCCCGGTAAAATTCTGGCCGGGGGCAATCTGACGCTCAACAGTGCGCAGGTCACCAATCACGACAGCCAAATTGTGGCCGGCGGTGCGCTGGCGGGCAATATTGGCGAATTGCACAATATCGCCACGCAGGGCGAACGTATCACCACCGATACCGGCAGCCAGACCCGCTGGTACGCTAAAAAGAAAAAACGCCGTATCGGCGGCACCAAAACCTCGCAGGGGAAAGATACGCGCGATTATGAACGGAGCCCGGTGACAGAAACGATTGACCTGAACACGCTGGCCTGGCAGGACCATACCCGGCCAGAGGCTGCTGGTACCCCAATAGCGGACCGCCAGACCGGGCAAGTGCAACAGGCCCCCACCGCCGTGAAACCGGTTGCCGGGATAAACACCCCGCCCTTAGTTCT
>NZ_JAJAFX010000154.1:0-2210 GCF_025384845.1 Photorhabdus temperata
GGCAAGCTTTAAACGTTATTAAAAGTCATTGCTTTAACTTATGGTTTTAATCAGTATAGAGTTTTAACGGTTTTTTACTACTTTTAACACCCGCTTTTTATTTATTTTAATCATCATGGAATATTGTATTTTACGTTTAATTATACTCACTTTTTATCTTTACTAATGTTATTTTACCGGCAGTTTTAATAAGTCACTACCTTTTATTTTTCTTCCATAAATCAGAAAATAAATCTCCTGATGATATAAATAAATCCCTTTATGTTTTCCCAGATAATCACCCTCTTCTTCAAGGCTAAAATACTGCCAGATTAACCGCTTTATTCATTTCTTTATTACGTTATTCTTAGAATTTTCTTCATAAAGTAACAACGAGAAAGCACTTAAATACCCATTTGTTCGGATAATGTGATTTTACGTGCTGATTTCTTTTCAACTTGCTATTAATGGTTGATGATTTTCTATTAAATGTAATTAACTCTCATTATGAAAAGTTGAATTTATTGAGTTAAATACACTTTTTATATAAAAGCTTTAATATCTCTACATTCGTGATTTTAAATGATTATGTAGGTTAAGTGAATACATGATGGATAAGCTTTAAATGTTATTAAAAGTCATTGCCTTAACTTACGGTTTTAATCAGTATAAAGTTTTCACCATTATTTTTACCGACTTTAACACCTGCTTTTTATTAAGTTTAATCATCATCGGATATCATGTTTTATGTTTAACCAACGTTAATCATACTCACTTTTTATCTTTACTGATGCTGTTTTACTGGCAATCTCAAGCAGTTTTAATAAGCCTCCTTTTTCAGATCTTAAATCCTGCCAAATTAACCATTTTATTCATTTTTTATTGCGTTATTTTTAGGATTTTCGTCATAAAATAACAACAAGAAAACGCTTAAATACCTATTTGATCAGATAGTATTTTTTACATGCTGATTTTTTCAACTCACTATTAATGATTAATGGCTTTCGATTAAATGAAATTAATTCTCCTTCTGAAAAGTTAAATTTATTGAGTTAAATCCACTTTGTATATAAAAGCTTTAATATCTCTGCACTCATACTTTCAAGTGATTATGGCAAGTTAGGTAAATATATGATGGGCAAGCTTTAAACGTTATTAAAAGTCATTATTTTAACTTATGGTTTTAATCAGGATAAAGTTTTCACTGTTATTTTTACCAATTTTAACACCTGCTTTTTATGAAGTTTAATCACCATCGACTATCGTTTTTTATGTTTAACTAACGTCAATCATACTCACTTTTTATCTTTACTGACGTTATTTTAAGCAGTTTCAATAAGTTACCACCCTTTATTTTGCTCTCATAAATCAGCAAGTAAATGGCCTGATGAGATAAAAATACCCCTTTTTGTTTTCTCGGATAATCACCTCCTTTTTCAAGGCTTAAATCCTGCTAAATTAACCGTTTCATCCATTTTTCTATTACATTATTTTTATAGTTTTATTCATACAATAATGACTAAAAATCACCTAAATGCCAGCCTAGTAAAATACTATCCTTCTGCATACTGATTTATTTTCAACTTTCTATTAATGGTTAATGATTTTTGATTAAATGAAATTAATTCTCTTTCTGAAAAGTTACATTTATTCAAACCCACCATTTATACAAAATCCTTAATATCTCTGCATTCACTCTTTTAAATAATCATAGCATATTATATAAATGCAACATAAACCGAGTATATAATCGCTGATAAATAAATTAAACATAGTAGGGAATAACCTGCTTTTAGTCATTCTATACTCCTTAAAAAACCCGGCATTAATCGGGGATCTATTTTTTCACCCTTGGCTGATAGATAACTTAATTAATCACCGATAAAAAGAAGCTTGCAATCTCCCAAAAATGGAAATGCAAGCAAAAAGAGAAAGCGAGTAATGTTAAAATATGAGCAGTGAGTACAGCAATTTTCACTCCGAGGATTTTCTTATTTTTTAATTAAAAACTCATCTAATAAATGGCCTTCATTAAGCAGTTTTTGTAAACCTAATGGTCTTTTTCCATTTCCTGACCAGTATTTAATCTCCCCATTTTCATTAAACTGATACTTCGGTTTTCTCGTTTTTCCTTTTCCTGTATTTGATTTTTTAGGTTTAAAACCAGAGAGGGTAATAGGTATGTTAATGGTATTAATATCAAAGCCCATTTCTTCAATAATTTTTAATAT
>NZ_JAJAFX010000155.1:0-2161 GCF_025384845.1 Photorhabdus temperata
AATCACTGGAAAGAACGGTTACAGCGCCATCTCGGCACCTGGCATTACCTCTACCAGCGCCCCTGGTACCTGATGCTGGGCAATACCGGCAGCGGCAAAACCTCGCTGATTCAGGAAGGCTACAAACTGACTGACATTGCCCTCCCGGACAGCCATAAAGGGGAAGAGGCTCACCCCCTGCACCTGCGCTGCTGGCTGGGGGAAAAAGCCGTCATCATTGACCCGGACGGCTTTCTTATCGACCAGATATCGCCGTCAGACACCAGCAAACCGCAGTTGCCCGCCCGCCTGTGGCAATCCCTGCTCACCTGGCTGACCGAAAACCGTCAGCGCCAGCCCCTCAACGGCATTATCCTGACGGTGGACACCCATCGTTTACTGACCGACAACAAAGCGCAACGCGAACGGTATATTGCTGCGCTCCATCTGCGCCTGCAAGATCTGCGGTTAACCCTGCACAACCCCCTCCCCTTCTATCTGGTGCTGACCAAACTTGATCTGCTGCATGGATTCAGTGCGGCGTTCCAGTCGCTGGACAAGCCGCAACGCACACAGATACTGGGCGTCACCTTCAGCCTGAATGCGCATGATGAACACAGCTGGCGTACTGAGCTGGCGCAGTTCTGGCACCAGTGGATGCAGCAGCTCAATGCCGCGATGCCGGACATGATGCTCAACAAGGTGGATATCAACCAGCGCAGCCCGCTGTTCAGTTTCACCCGTCAGATACAGGGACTGCACAGTTACCTGATCCAGTTGCTGGAGGGTATTCTCTACAATGGCGGCCCGGCACAGCCCGGACTGCGCGGCGTTTATCTCACCTCGTCCAGACAAATCGGCCAGATGGACGACATCTTTACCCAGTCTGCCGCCGTGCAGTATCACCTGGGGCCACAGGCCTTTCCGACCTGGCCGGTGGCTGATACCGCCCCCTACTTCACCCGCTCGCTGTTTGAAGACGTGTTGCTGGCCGAGCCTAATCTGGCGGCAGAAAACCGCCTGTGGTTAAGCCGTAACCGCCGCAAACTCCTGGCCTTCTCCACCGTCGGCGCCGCAGTCGCCCTGGCGCTGTGGGCAGGCTGGCACGATAACTATCAGAAGAACTATCGGGCCGGTGAAGAAGTGCTGGCACAGGCCAAAACCTTCCTGTCCATTCCCCCACCCAAAGGGGAAGACCGCAACGGGAACTTACAGTTGCCCCTGCTGAACCCTATCCGGGAAGCGACTCTGGCCTACGGGGATTACCATCAGAAAGGGCTGTTCGCTGATATGGGACTGTATCAAGGTTCCGATGTCGGCCCGTATGTCGAAAACACCTACCTGCAACTGCTGTCCCAGCGCTTCCTGCCTGCGCTGATGAATGGCCTGCTGGATGACCTGAACCAGGCTGCCAAAGGCAGTGAAGAGAAACTCGAAGTCCTCCGCATCATGCGGATGCTGGAAGACCGCAGCGGCCGCAATAAATCACTGGTAGAACAGTACATGCGCGAACGCTGGAGTCAGGTCTTTAACGGCCAGCGTCAGGTACAGGAACAGTTGCTGACCCACCTCGACTATGCGCTGGACCACACTGACTGGCGGGCGGCGCGTGAGGCGGATAACCCGGCGGCTATCAGCAGCTTTGCCCCTTACCAACGCCCGATGATGAACGCCCAGCAAGAACTGAGCCAGCTCTCCATTTACCAGCGGGTGTACCAGACCCTGCGCATCAAAGCCCAGGACTCGCTGCCGCCGCCGCTCAACCTGCGTGACCAGATTGGCCCCAGCTTTGACAGCATCTTTATCGCCAATAATGACAAACAGCTGATTATCCCGCAGTTCCTGACGATGAACGGCCTGAACAACTACTTCGTCAAACAGGACGACCAGCTGATTGACCTGACCGTGATGGACAGCTGGGTGCTGAATCTGTCGCACAACGTGCAGTACAGCGAGACCGACCGGCAAGAAATCCAGCGCCAAATCACCGAACAGTACTTAGGTGACTACACCGCCACCTGGCGCGGGGCCATGAACAACCTGGATATCCGTCATTTTACCGATATCCCGCAGGCCATCGGCGCCATTGAGCAGGTCATCAGTGGGGAACAGCCCCTCAGCCGCGCGTTGCAAATCCTCAGCGACAACACCCGCCTGCCGGTGATTAATCATACGCTGCCGG
>NZ_JAJAFX010000156.1:0-2134 GCF_025384845.1 Photorhabdus temperata
GAATCCGGTGTCGTGGATAGATCCGCTGGGTCTTGCTGGGTGTAATGCCCAATTTAATTCAAGAAAAGATGCGCTTAGAGCAGCAAAAAGAGATGTTGGTATTCCTAAAAACCAGCGTCCAAATAAAATATTTAATCAGAAACATCAAAATACAAAAGAATATGATCAAGTAATGTTAACAGACAGAAATGGTAAACCTATCTTAAATTCAAATAAAGAACCTATTTGGACAAGGGAATATCACTTCACAAAATCTGATGGCACTAAAGTTGTTATACAAGATCATGCTGCTGGTCATAATTTTGGGCAAGGTGGTGTAGGTGATCAGGGACCTCATTTTAATGTGAGACCTCATGATAATATTAGAACTGGTAGCGTTGATGGAACATTAGACCATTATAGCTACTAATGGAGACATATATGTATTGGACTGATTTGCCAGGTAGTGAATTGATGAGGAGAGTTTATTCAAACCCTCCGTTTATCAATGAGATAGATATTTTCAGTATTGATGTAAAAAGAGATGGGCCAACAGTAATTATGTCATTTGATCTTGTAAATAGTCTTCCTGATAAAACTCCAGATAAATGGGGTAAAGATTTTAATAGATGTAGAGCAGGTATTTATTGCTTTGGTGTTTCTGACTTAAATATGCAAGGAATCGAAACCGATATGGTTGCAAAAGTAGATATTAAAATTATGGATAATAAAAATATAGTGAGTATTAAAAATAACGATATAAATATAAAAATTATTTGCTCACATATAAGTCTTACTGGCCCTTCTGTCTACATAAGCAAATAAAAATATATGTGTTTGTAAAGCTAGTATAAAAATCATTAAACAACGCCGGAAAGATCTTTCGAGATCTTCCGGCCTTCTGATGATATCTACCGTGGCGCATACCCACAGTAAGCCAGAGCGGATTGGAGCTTAGAGATCGCATCTTTGATCTGATACGCTTCCTCGTCATTCACGGCACAGGCGCGTATCTCCGCCCAGTTCAGCCGCTTAACCAGTTGGGCCAAGGCCAGTGCTTCAAGGTGAGTTAACTGAATATCCTGTAAATGTTCAATCGCTATCGTCATCTCATGCTCTCCTCTTAACCCACAAAACCAGTTATCAGCGCCTGCATCTGCTGCTTGATCTCTTGCAGTTGGGCCTGTTGCCGCTGGTACTGCTGATGCTGTTGTTGCGTGTCTTCACTGTCAGGGATCAGCACCAGACAGCCATCCATCACCTTCACTGTAATCTGGCCGCCAGTATCAAATCCTGCCTGTCTCAGCCACTGTCCTTTAAGATGTATCGCTGGTGTGGCATTCTTGACCTTATGCCCGTTCGGCACATAACCCACCGTGTAATAACGTTCTGTTTTCACGGCTTTATTTACTGCCACTTCTGCTTTAGAATGCGCCTTAGCCATAGTAACTACCTCTTTTAGTTGCTTGTGGTGAGCAACGTATTTGGGTGCCCGCCCGAATACGTTGCGTTATTGCCCTCACTTCATCTTAGAAGACCAGCGTTCAGCCTCGTACTTGATGATCATTCCTTCCAATAACTCCCTAATCACCTCTCGCTGCTCCGGTTGCATGTTGTTAATAGCCTGAAACTGTAGAGCCAAGTCGGCATCAGGTAGTAGCTCATCTTCTTCAAATATCAGTGAATCAGTCGTGACCCGCAATGTCTGTGCGATCTTCTTAATTGCCTCCAGAGAAGGTAACGAAATCCCACCTTCGTAGCGTTTGACCTGAGTCACATGGATACCAATGGCATCCGCCAATGCTTGCTGTGAGAGGCCCTTTTGCTTACGGAGGGCAACGAGTCGGTTAGCAATGCTCATCGAATTAAACCAGTCAGAGAAATTTGCCGTCATTCTACCCTCCAAAAAATGCTTGCTTTATATTGGTATCTTAATGGATACTAAATAAAAGAGCAATGGAGTCTTGACGCATTTTTTAGGAGGTCGTTTTATGGCACGCATCCCGGAAGCAGAATTACAGCACCTGAAAGCCGCCGTCTCCTTAGTCGCCGTGGTGGAGCAACAGGGGCGACAGCTCTTTAAACGCGGCAAAGATTATGTACTGCTGTGCCCGTTCCATGAGGAGAAAACCCCGTCAATGGTTATCTCTCCGGC
>NZ_JAJAFX010000157.1:0-1967 GCF_025384845.1 Photorhabdus temperata
CAAAATCCTCAAAAGGATACCCCTGTTTATAGTTACCTTCTCCCCACGCCATTTGGGTTTTGCTGCCATCTTTTTCTACCCGATACACATGCCGGATGTCTACTGTTGGGTGTGGATTTTTTGATACCACTTTCGATAATTTAGCCGCACCAGATGTCGATCCCTTGACCGCGCCAAGGCCACCGGCTGCCATACTGGCTATCTCAGTGACAATTTTTCCTGCTTCCAAGCCAGCGTTATAAGCACCCTCAGGACCCGCTTTTTCATATTCGGCTTTGACAATATCAAGCTGTTTGAGGTAACCATCCTTTGTCGCTTGCCAGATAAAGCCGGGCATATCCTCCTGAATTAAGAGCGTTTTAAGTGCTTCAATTACTTCCGAAGGATTAGATACCGCTCCGACAATTGCCATCACACTATCATAAAGTTCTGATGGAATACCGGATACAAAACCCGCAGCTAAATAGCCGTCTTGTGTGTTACTAATCAACCCCCATTTAGCAAAAATCTGCGCTTTTTTAAGGTAGTTGGATTCTGCGGCAAGCTCTTTCTCCATTAATTGCTGTTGGTGATGAGCCAGGTAATTGTAACGGAAAGTGTTCTCCGCACCGCTTGCTCCACTATAAGCACCGTCTGCTTTACCGGTAAATACCGCGCCGGCAAAACCACCGAAAGCACGGGCAATTTGCGCTTGCCGTTCCGATGTTCTCTGCCACTCTTCAGCTTTGATGATGTTATCACCCATCATGATACCAGCCAGTTCCGCAGCCAAAGCCCCCGCCATTGCACCTTTGGCATTTCCCCGGCCAATTTCAGCACTGATGCCTGCCACAACTGCGTGGCTCAACGTTTTGCCCGGTACTCCCAATACCTCGCCTTTGTCACCAATCAATCTGGCACCTTCCGCATGAATCTGGCTGCCAATATTAGATAACAAAGCAGTCGTCAGATTATCTTTAAAGTTGCCGCCATTAATCGTAGTATTCAGGCTGGAACTGATAATGGATTGACCAGCTACCCGTTGGACCACTTTGTTCCAGTCACCATTGCTGATTTGGGGTAATAGCGCTGTGACAAGAATCAATATTACAGACCTTCCCGAAAGCCTGAGAACAGCGGTCAGAGAAGGTCAAGCTATTGTTATTAAACAAGTAGCAAAAATGTAGCTGGTTTTATTCCATTAGATGTGACAGTTGAACATTCAATCAGCTGTTACTATCTACCTTTTTCTTAGTGATAGTATTTATACATGGTTTAATGTCACACTTGCAATGTAATGTCAATAGCGTTACATTAGTATGTTATTTATACCATCTACAGCCAAAGGAGATTCAAAATGAATGTAACAATTGAGAATCGTAAAAATAAGACACTCAACTTGAGGATTAGGCAAGAAGATCGAGATTTAATCGATAGGGCAGCAAAAGTAAAAGGCAAAACCGTCACCGAATATGTCCTTGATACAATCAAGCGTGATGCTGAAAACACCCTATTGGAACACTCATTTATGGTTGTTTCTCCAGAAGTTTTTGATGCTTTTGTCGCTAAACTTGATGATCCGGCAGCACCAAATGAACGTCTTATCAAAACAGCAAATATGAAAAAACCTTGGTGATACAATGATAAGTAATGGCCCAACCCCATTAACAGACGATCACAATTTAGATAATTTTAATTCAGGAGTTGACACCCTTGACAATTGGTTAACAGACAAAGCATCAAAAAACCAAAAAGGAAATGCCTCACGAACATACGTTGTAAGCGAAGACAAAAATGTTATTGCCTATTATTCGTTGGCTACCGGCTCAATTATGTCGCAAGAAGCGATAAGCAAATTTAAACGCAATATGCCGAACCCCATTCCGGTAATTATTTTGGGCCGTCTGGCTGTTGATAAAAATTATCAAGGAAAAGGGTTTGGCCGCTATTTGGTTAGAGATGCTGCCATACGCGTCACACAAGCCGCA
>NZ_JAJAFX010000158.1:0-1950 GCF_025384845.1 Photorhabdus temperata
CGTGTCGGATACACCAAAATTCTCGATCACGTAGTGGGTTATTATCTGGCGCATGACCCTTCTCCCATTCTGGTCGTGCAACCTCGTGTTGAAGATGCGGAGGATTACAGTAAAACCGAGATTGCGCCAATGCTGCGTGATACCCCAGTGTTGGCTGAAATCTCTGGTGACCCCAAAGCCAAAAACAGTAATCAGACTATTCTGAAAAAGACGTTTTTGAATGGCGCCAATCTGACACTGGTAGGAGCTAACAGCCCGGGCGGGTTTCGTCGTATTACTTGCCGGATTATCTTGTTTGATGAAGTGGATGGGTACCCGTCTGGCGGTGCTGGGGTTGAAGGTGATCAGATAGCACTGGGTACAAAGCGTTCTGAAACATTTTGGAACCGCAAAATCGTATTGGGTTCAACCCCGACAGTAAAAGGAACTAGCCGCATTGAAAAGTCGTTCGGCGATAGTGACCAGCGTTATTACTATGTCCCATGCCCTCACTGCGGCGAATATCAAATATTAGAGTGGGGTGGTCCCGATACGCCATATGGGATCAAGTGGGACAAGGACGAAAACGGCAATGGTTTGCCGGATACCGCTTACTATGTTTGTCGTCATAACGGTTGCATGATCCATCACAACGAAAAACCCGGCATTGTGAAGCGCGGAGAGTGGCGAGCGACAAAGCCATTTAAAGGCCATGCCGGTTTTCATATTTGGGCGGGTTACAGCTTATTCCCCAATGCCGCGTGGAAATACTTAGTTGCTGAATGGCTGAGGGTGAAAAATGACCCCTTGATGCGCCAGACATTTATTAACCTTGTGCTGGGTGAACCTTATGAAGACCGCGGAGAGAAGGCATTGAGTGAAAGAAAACTGCTTGAACGTTGTGAAGTCTTTGCTGCTGAGGTGCCGGATGGCGTGGCTGTTTTGACGGCGGGTATTGATACCCAAGATGACAGATTCGAAATTGAAATTGTCGGGTGGGGCCGCAATGAAGAAAGCTGGTCAATTGCTTATGATGTCATTGAAGGTGATCTGGAAACCGATGAGCCGTGGAAGCGTCTTGATATGTACCTGAAACAGGTATGGCGGCGTGCTGACGGGCGCGGTTTTACGATTATGGCGGCGTGCATGGACTCTGGCGGACACCACACGCAGCAAGTTTACGAATTCTCAAAAGCCAGAATTGGTCGCCGGATATGGGCCATCAAAGGTGAATCAGCACGCGGCGGTAAGCGTTCCCCTGTCTGGCCGACCAAAAAACCTACACCGCGTACCAAGTCAAGTTTCAAGCCCATTATTCTCGGTGTTAATGCGGCAAAAGATACTATCCGTGGCCGGTTACATATCGATCCCCCGCCACCCGGTGAAGCATCAGCCAGTTATATGCATTTCCCGGCAGATAGGGACCTGAATTATTTCAGTCAACTTTTGGCAGAGCGCTCCGTATTAAAAGAGTCAGGCGGGCAGCGCTTCCGAGTGTGGGAGCAATTGCCGGGCCGGGCTAACGAGGCGCTGGACTGTAGAGTTTATAGTTATGCTGCATTATGCGGACTCCTGCATATGGGGTTGAAACTGAATGCACTGGTTACCAGCATTACAGAAAACCCGGGCAGATTATTGCCAGCGCCCGCAGAGCCAGAGGAAAAAATCAGCTTGCAATATCCCGGCGTTATTATTCAAGAACCCGAAAAGCCGAAACGAAAAAGTATGTCTCAGCTTTTGCCGTCTTAGTTGTGAGGTGCCACATATGAAGCTTAATGTTACCGATGAAAGCCAAAAGCCTGTTTGTACTGATGATATAGACAGGCTGGTTTTACTAGACAAAATAGTGATTGATACAGCTTTACTTAAACAGCTTGTTAAGTTTGCTCTCAACGCTCCTGATCTTGGCGGTCATCTTGCTACTGTCGATATTAATCCGACTGCCACAGTGACAAATGAAATAATGATGAC
>NZ_JAJAFX010000159.1:0-1948 GCF_025384845.1 Photorhabdus temperata
TCCCGGAAAAAGTGGGCAGCGATATTGAATCGTTGCCGATGCCGGAAGAGAAGGATTTCCGCGATTATATTCTGATCTTCCCGATCCCGAATATGCCGCCGGTGTATGTGTATTTGAGTAAACCACCGGTGAAGCCGCTGGAAGTGGGGGAATATCATGATCTGGCCGGGCGTAGCCGTAATGATGGGATGGATATTGATCATATTCCGTCTAAGGCGGCATTAAGAAAATATTTATCAGACAATCATCCTGAGTTGAAAAGGCATCATATAGATATAGCATTAAAAATGGGGGCTGCTATAGCAATCCCTAAACGAGTGCATCAAAAATATAGTGAGACCTATGGTGGCCGTAATTCTGTAGCTAAAAAGGCTCAAGATGCCTCTGACTTGGAAATGGCAGTGGATAATAATTTTGATGCTCAGGCTCCAGGGCTAAAGGAAGAAGGTTATACTGATGAACAATTGAACAAGGCTCGTGAGGAATTACATCGCCTTAATAAAGAACAAGGGTGGTACAAATGATGTCTTATGTTGTGGAAATTGTTAAAAGTTTGGGACAAACAGCAGAGCAACTGATTGAAAAGCAGATTATTCCAGCTAATAAGTTTGAATATTTTTTTGAAGGAGACGATGAGTTTTTTTGTAAACCAGAGCTTGGCCTGAGGTTAACTTTTCACAATGCTTCAAGACGACTGTGTTCAGTAGAATTTGTATTAATCAATATCTATGATAACAATGATTCATACAGTGGCGACATGCCTCCTCCATTTTTACACTTAATGGATAAGGTAACCGTTAGAGCACTCATGGGGGAACCTGATTCCAGTGGCGGCCCTAAAAAAGTTCCGGTAATCGGGCTTACTGGTGGATTTGATGCTTATACATGTAAATTCAGTGAACAATACCCTGATACAAACATTCATTTTTCATACTTACCTGATTTCCGGGTGGATGTATTAGCATTTGAACGAGCTGTATAACTATTTCTATGGAAAGATCTTTAGGAACCCTTTTCCATTTTCTGTCTTCATCGGATAGCGGCTAACAAACCGCTATCCGTTTTAACATCTGTTTTCGTTCCATGTGTATTAGATCTTGGGTATAAATAGTGACTGTTAACGTTGAAGCTCTAATTAATAGTTTGGGGAGAACCTATCAGGAAATTTTTGATAAGGGATTAATTCTTTATAAAGCCAAACCAAATGGTTTTCCGGGTGATGAGGTTATTTAATTATAAATGGTAAAAGAGGGGGGCGTTTTATAGTGAGGGGATGAATTTAAAAGAAATTACATTAACCCTATTAAAGTTTTTATATCAAGGACGGATTTAACTCAATAAATGCAACTTTTCAAGAGGAGAGTGAATTGCGTTTAATCGAAAATCATTAACCACTAATATAGAGTTGAAAAGAAATACGTGCATAAAATAATACCATCCGAACATATGGGTATTAAAGCGCTTTCTCGCCGGTTATTTTATGAAGAAAACTATAAAAGAAGGGATAAAACGGTTAATCTAACAGTATTTAAGTCCTGAAAAGGGGGTGATTATCCGAAAAAAACAGAGTCAGTAAAGATAAAAAATGGATATGATTAGTATTGGTTAAACGTAAAATACAATATCCAATGATGATTAAACTTAACAAAAATCAGACGTTAAACGGGGTAAAAACAACGGTTAAAACTTTATACCGATTAAAACCATAAGTTAAAAAATGACTTTTAATAACAGTTTAAAGCCTGCCTATAAAATAAATGCAACTTTTCAAAAGGAGAGTGAATTACATTTAATCGAAAAGCATAAATTATTAATACAGAGTTGAAAAGAAATCCGCGCGTAAAATAATACTATCCGAACGGATGGGTATTAAAATGCCTTCTCGCCAGTTATTTTACGAAGAAAACCATAAAAAATAGCGTAATAAAAAAGGGATAAAACGGTTAAT